>CAILUD010000169.1 GCA_903837285.1 uncultured Bacteroidota bacterium
AAAAGTTCTTGTTTGGATTTTTCTTCGCTTTGCATAAAATTTATATTAAATAAATATTTAAATCAAAGTGATATTATAATTAGTATCTTTAAATAATAACAATTATTTTAAATACTTTTTAACAATATCTAATATATCACTAGCTTTATATGGTTTTGCAATAAAAGCCTGACAACCCATTTCATAACAACGTACTTCATACTCTTTGATATTAAAAGCAGTTTGCACTATTATTGGCAATTTTTCGTCAATCTTTTTAATTTGAAGTATAGCATCCCATCCATTTAGCTCTGGAAGTTCAATATCCATTAAAATCAAATCTATATTCGTATTATTTTTAACATACATAACGGCCTCTTTGCCAGTGCAAGCTCTAAGTACATTAAAATGATTGTTTGTTAAAATCAAATTTATAAAAATAAAATTTACATCTTCGTCTTCAACAACTAATATGTTTTTATAAGAAAAGTTTTTCATATTAATATTTATTTAATCTTGTTTTTTCATTTATGCTTTCAACAACTAATAATTTTTAAAGTTAATTAATAAATAATAACATATTAATTATCATTTAAAAAATAAGCTTCAATAGGGCCAATACCTTTAATACTTAGAGTTACGTGTCTCAAATATGAGGTATTGTTTTTAATTAAGCTATATGTATTAGATGATATTAAAATCTTCATTGGCTTAGATGATTTTTCTAATCGTGATGTAATATTAATTGTGTCACCAAATATATCATAAATATATTTGCTTTTACCTATAACACCTCCAATAAGATTTCCAGTATGAATTCCAGTTCTTATTTTCCATTTATTTTTATTTTTTGAATTTCTTTTTTTCAAAAACGATAATACCTCGTATGCTGCATTTACTATATTTTTTGCATGATCTTTATTTGGCACATGCATGCCACAAACTGCAATATATGCATCGCCAACGGTTTTAATTCGCTCGCAATTATTTTTTCTCATAATAACATCAAATTCTGAGAAAACATCATTTAACTCACTAAAAAGTTCAATTAAATTAAGTGAATTTGATATTTCAGTAAATCCTACAATATCTGCAAAATAAACAGTCACGTTTTTATATAGTTTAGGTTTTACATTGTCATTACATTTTAATTCATTAGCAATGCTTTCGGGTAAAATATTTTTAATTAGGTTATCAGATTTTTCTTTCTCCAGCTTTATTTCTTCATTTTGTTTTAATATTGTTTGATAATATTGAGATAATAACAACTGTGACTTAATTCTTGCAAAAAATTCAATTTTATTAAATGGCTTTGTAATATAATCAGATACTCCTGAGGAAAATGCTTGTTGTAAATTTTCTGGAGTCTGTTTGGCCGTACACATTACTATAGGAATATAAGCAATTTCGGCATTTTCTCTTATTTTCTTAGTTAATCCTATTCCATTTAATTTAGGCATATCCCAATCAGTTATAATTAAATCTGGTTTATGCTCTGTAATTAATGAATAAGCATCATTACCATTTTCTGATATATATATTACAATATCATTAAACAGTTCTTTAATTGAAAATATAAGTAACTGAAGATAAAGAGCCTCATCCTCTACAATTATAATTTTAAGTTTTGAAAAATCTAACATTACTGTTTTATATTTTCGGGTAAATTAATTATAAATGAAGAGCCTTTCCCAACTACACTTTCAATATTAAAAGTTCCATCATTTTTCTTAATAAAATTTTTACATAATTTTAATCCTAAACCAGACCCTTTTTCATTATTTGTTCCTCTGCTAGTATAAAATTTATCCTCAGAAAGTATTTTTGCAATATTTTCTTTAGAAATACCTCTTCCAGTATCAGAAATGGATATTTGTATGAATTTATTTATCTTTTTTACTTTTATTTCTATACTTCCATTATTTGGAGTAAACTTCATAGCATTTGAAAGAATATTTCTAAAAATCAATGTTACCATATTTTCATCTGCAAATGCGAAATATTCCTCATCTAATGAACTTGTTATTGTTAGGTTTTTATTTTTAGACAAGTAACTATTTAAATTTAAATTCACTTCAATAACTTGGTTTATACTTAACTTACCAGGAACAGCATTTACTTCATTACTATTAGACATTGACCAGTACAATAAATTGTCAAGTAGTTGATATGTATCCTTTGCAAGGAATTTTAATTTACTTAAAAAATCAAAAATAACTTCAGAAGATATATTATTATTGTTTTCATTTATATAATCAAGCATTTGCATTAAACCACCTATAGGACCTCTTAAATCGTGCCCAATAATTGAAAAAAGCTTATCTTTTGTTATATTAATTTTATGCAATTGTTCTTCAATTTGTTTCTGGCTATCCAAATCAGTATGTGTACCAATTGCACGCAGAGGTTTACCTGTTTCATCCCATTCAACAATTCTACCTTTATCCAAAACCCATTTCCATTTACCAGATTTTGTTTTTAATCTATGTATTGTTTCATAACCATCAAGTTCACCTGCCATATGTTTTTCCAATACTTCTGTAATTATAGGCATATCTGATGGATGAATAAGCTTTTCCCAGGTGCTTACATTAGGCTCAATTTCAGACTGATCGTACCCTAACATACTACACCAAACTTCATTGTAATAAACTTCTCCTGTAACAATATTCCAATCCCATAAACCTGTTCCTGTATTTTCAATAGCCCTTTTCAATTGAGCTTCGCTGCTTGAAAGTTGTTTTTGATATAACATCCTCTCAAAAGTATTTGAAATAATATTGGATATTGTTCTTAATAAATCAATCTCGTCTGATTCCCAATTTTTATTTATCTTACACTCATCAAAACCCATAAACCCATAAAACTTGCCGTGTACAAATAAGGGTAAAACTAATATTGATTTTATTTCTTGAGGTTCTAAAATCACATAAAGATCATCTGGTAATTCTTTAATATTAGTAGAAAACACTTTTCCTTTTTCTACTAATAATTTTTTCCAAGAAGGTATAACTTCATATGGTATTCCTTGCAATTCATCTTTTTGAGAACTGATATCGGAATTACACCATTCATATGTATTATTTGTTATTAAACCAGATGAATCATCTTCAAAAATATAAACTCGGCTAACATTGGTATGCTCACCAAGTAATTTAAGCGTATCGTTTATTTTATTCTCAATATTGTTTATTGAATTTAAATTTTGTGAAATATCGGCAAGTAATGTTTGCTGTAATAGATTATGTTTTAATTTATTTTTAATATTTATTAAATTAGTTATATCGCTTGATGAAGTTAGCAAATATTCAGTTGTTTGTATTTTGATTTTTGTTGCCGAAAATAAAAAACATAATATTTCACCAGATTTTGTTTTTGAAAAAGTATTTTCATTTTCTACTTTCTCATTATTGTAAATTCTTTTTATAATATCGTTTCGTTGGTTTGAATCTGTAAAAAGTTTTAACTCACTGGATTTTTTTCCAACAACTTCATTTAATGTATAGCCTAATGTTTCTAAAAATTGGTCGTTTACATTTACAAAAACCCCACTTTCGATTTCTGAAATAGCCATTAAAACCTTGCTATGATTAAAAACCTGATGAAATTTACTTTCTGATAATGCAAGTTCAGTTAAATTACGGCTAACACCAATTAATGCCTTCTGGCCATCCCAATTACCAAAATAAACTCTAGTTTCTACTGGAATATACACATTTGATTTTGTAATTAAAGGAATTGGGCAACTTTCCTTAGTACCTTCAATCATCTTAGAGACAGTATCCTGAGCTTCATTTCTGAATTCTTCTGGATGAACTAACAAAACGCTTTTACCGAATAAATCTTCTTTTGTATAACCTAAAATGGTTTCAACAGCTTTATTAATTTCAATTATATTACCATCTAAATCTAGTACAAATAAGAAATCATTTATATCATTAAAAAAATTCCGAAAATTATCTTCGTTATTTGTATTCATTTTTTTAATTAATTTAATTTACTTTTTATTAATCCAATCAGAACCATAAAATCAATAATCTATTATCATGCAATTAACAAAGAGTAATTATAATCATTAACTATAATGAGAGTAAAAGTATCATATATATAATAAAATATCAATCATTACCA
>CAILUD010000170.1 GCA_903837285.1 uncultured Bacteroidota bacterium
AAGAAATGAAGTTGCAAACTGCAACAGCATAAAAATTCTTGAATTTTCTTCATTAACAAGGTGATATGTTTGACATTATCACCTTTTTTATTATACTATTTAAAAAAAATAAAAATCTATTTCACCCATATAAACAAGGGAAAAAATGATTTATTTTTCATGGTGTTTATTGAATGTTAATAACTTAGTGCCATCTATTTAATATTTTTAATTTACAATGATTAATTTTACGCCACTTTAATGACGGAATTCAAATCACTCCGTATTCATTGAAAATATTGGCAACAAATACTACAAATTTAATAATTTAGATAAAATCTCGACGTATGGCTTTGGAAATTCTAACAAAAGAAGACCTTCAGCAGTTTAAAAGGGAATTGTTCTCTGAACTCTTTAATACATTCTCTATTCAACAACCTCAAAAAAAGTGGTTGAAGTCAAATGAAGTGAAAAGCATTCTCAAATGCTCTAACGGCACTCTGCAAAATCTTCGAATAAACGGAACCCTGTGTCCATCAAAAATTGGAGGAACATGGTACTGGAATGTCGAAGAAGTCAACAATCTGCTTTCTAAAGCAAGCTAACCTTAATTGATTTATTCTTGTCCCCTATTTTTTCTTTAGGCAAACTAAGGTAAAGGATGGGATCGAACGCTCATGTGCTTATGCGAAATCCACCTGACTATTAAAACAATTAAAGCAATGAACAACATTTCTTCCCCAGTGGTTTACTTGCCTTCAAACTTGGATATTGCCAAACACTTGGCTCAATTTCCTCCGGTCGATATCCCTTCTTTTAATGAGGATAAGCTCAAATATATCATCGGCTTAGTAAATTCTATCCCTTTGGATAATAAACGACTATACACTCCCGATGGCTTCGTTCCTATTCATGCTCATACTCTTCAAAACAGCTTGCGCGATTATCGCCTGTATTTAGATTATGCCATCCATTCAGGCATCCTTGTATCAGATAATTTTTATGTCCCTGGTAGTAAATCTTTTTCTTTCAGATTTACTGAACAATACAACACGGCCCCAATACCTCATCCTGTCTCAAAATACACAATCCAGAAACTGATTTCTCAGCAGTACATTTATAAATCAGACCCACAGGCAACAACAAAAAACAGCAGCCATAAATATTCTAATCTTCAAAAATGGTTTAATGGAGCCTTGACAATTGATGAAAAACGTGCAAATGCATATCTTGTTAAAGAGTATCATAAAAATTTAAACAAATCCAGCGAGTTCAATGCCAGGAGAAAATATCACCTTCAACACTGTAATTTAACTAGATTTGCAACTCAGGACTATTTCTTTAAAGTAGATAGCACTTCCGGCAGATTGCATACCAACCTTACTAATATGAAATCCGGTCTGCGCAATTTTATTAAATATGATGGATTGGAATTGGTATCAGTTGATATAAAAAACTCACAACCATTTTTAAGTACTGCACTTCTAAATGGAGACTTCTATAAAAACTCAAACCCTAAAATAACAGGTACCCTTAAAAGTAAAGGTATATTCAACAATAAATATACAAGCACTTCTACATTAACTATACAAGAGATTATGAAATACTTTGAATATAGTAACATAAATAATAAAAACAACAGAATATCAGAGCTGCTTTCTTCCCTTATGATAGTAAAAAATGAGCAATCCCTTGCTGCTGTTGAGTTTCAGCAGTATTCCAACATTACTGCCCAAGGTATAATTTATGAGTATATCGAAACGGAAATTTCAGCCATTACAGGAAAATTTTTTAATGATCGCAAAGAACTGAAGTCCGTAATATTTCAGGTATTGTTCACCGACAACCGCTTTTTTGGCCAAAAGGAAGCAGAAGCTAAACGTATTTTCCGCGATTTGTTTCCAAACATCTACAATATATTTGCACTGATTAAAAAAGGTGACGCTTCCACCCTTCCACGTTTACTCCAGGCAATAGAAGCTATAATTATCCTCGATAGGGTCTGCAACCGTATTTCCATCGAAAATCCATATCTTCCCATTTTTACCATTCACGATTCTGTTGCCTGCCCTGTTGGCCATGAAACCTATGTAGCCTCTATCATCAAAGACGAAATGCTAAATGCTATCGGTCTATGCCCTTCCCTTAAATACGAATACTGGTCTCCAAATTCACTGCTATGTAAGAATTAAGTGCATATAAAAATTAATCCATAATAATTCTGCCAATTGATTCAACAAACCGTTTTGATCCCCTTACCGCTTATAACATTTTTATCATTTTTATTCTTTTTGCATCCTTCTTATTATGCTTACTTTTTTTATACTTTTGAAGTAATCTAATTTTGCTCTTGTTCCAGTTCTTGCACAATTATTTTTCTTGCCAACCTGTTTTCGGCTGTCAGGCATAATATAATGTATATCAACCTATTCACCTAAGTACCTGTTTACAAATAAATCTGTTTTCATGCTTCTCGATAACGAAAACGAAAATCTCAAAGTTCACGAATGGATTTCAAAATATACCCATACCGGTAAATTATCTGTCGTCACTGGTTATTTTACTATCGGTGCTTTGGCCTTTTTATCAAAACAAACAAAAGACATTATCGAAGAGTATCGTTTTGTTTTAGGCGATATAGTCAACTTTTCAGCCGATAAGGACAAAGCTATCGACCTACTCAACGAAACTATTAATGTTGATGCTTCACTTGCTCTTTCTCAATTGGCACGTGAG
>CAILUD010000171.1 GCA_903837285.1 uncultured Bacteroidota bacterium
AATAATATTAGTTGCAACAAGTAAATTACCAGAATGGGGTTGTAAAGATACTATGGAGTTTAATCCACTTTGTGTAGATGCATACCCATTACTCGAAGTACCAAATTCATTTACACCAAATAATGACGGTAAAAATGATTTTTTCAGAGTTAACAGTAAATCAATAATAGAATTCCATGCAGTAATTTTAAACCGTTGGGGTAAAAAATTATATGAGTGGGATAACGCAGATGGATACTGGGATGGCAAAATTGGTGGCTCTGACGCTTCGCCAGGAGTATACTACTATATTGTTACAGCAAAGGGAAAGAAAGAAACAGATTATGAATTCAAAGGTTTCTTCTATCTACTAAGAGAAAAATAGAAAATTAAATATCAAATAAAAAAGGAGGCTTTCGGCCTCCTTTTTTATTTAGTGTTTTTACACAATGTTTTATTGTTATACCAATTATAATCCGCTACGCCGTGGCGGAGGATAAATGGTTTTCTTATTAACAGTCTTCATACTCTGGTCTGTGGCTCACAGGCCACAAGGAATGACAAATATAATAACTCACTTTAATTTGGAATATTGAAATCCAAAGGTTCAAAAGTTTGCATTGAATCTGTAGGAACAATATATGATTTTGCTTCGCCAGAGATTACAATACTAGTGTTTAAATTTTGTTGATCAGTAGCATTAATCATTTGTTTATTCAACACTTTGTTAGCAATTGCAACAATGAATTCTTTTACTGAAGCATTTAATTCACAATACCGTGGTCTGTGGCTCACAGACCACAAGGAATGACAAATAAAAATAACTCACTTTAATTTGGAATATTGAATTCCAAAGGTTCAAAAGTTTGCATTGAATCTGTAGGAACAATATATGATTTTGCTTCGCCAGAGATTACAATACTAGTATTTAAACTTTGTTGTTCGGCTGCATTAATCATGTTTTTATTCAACATTTTGTTAGCAATTGCAACAATGAATTCTTTTACTGAAGCATTTAATTCACCATTTGCATCAAAACTATATTTAAAGTATTTTGGTTTAGGTATTATTGAAGCTAAGTATATCGCTTCAGCAAGGCTTAAATCTGCTGGTCTTTTGTTAAAATAGAATTTGGATGCATCCGCTATACCATAAATTCCAGGTCCCCATTCTATAATGTTAAGATATACTTCATACATCCTTTCCTTAGTGCAAAGACCTTGGTTTTCTATTAGCCAAACAATTATTATTTCTTCTACTTTACGAGCAATGGTTTTATTTCTGTTTAGAAAAATATTTTTAACAAGTTGCATAGAAATAGTACTTCCACCACGCGCAAATTTCTTACGTTTTATATCTTCAGCAATGGCTTGTTGAATGGACTCCATTATAAATCCTCTGTGATAGAAAAATGCTCCGTCTTCTGTACACAAAATTGCATTTCGCATATATGGGGAGACTAAATTTAAAGGTGTAAAACTTGGATTGCTGAAACCAACCGAAAAAGTTTTTACTGGTTCACCATTCTCAAAAGCTGTATGTGTAAATTCATTCTGAATCATTGAGTAATTTACATTTCCGAATTGTTTTATTCCAAAATCTTTTCGCAACATTTCGGAATTAAATTTTAATGAATCAGGTATAGATAAATCAACAAAAAAGTCCAAATTATATGCTAATTCACCTTTAGTTTTTATGCCATATAAAGTGTGAAATAACCCTTCTGGTAATGATTCAAATAATTGTTGAGATGTAAAAAATGGTTTGTGAATTTTTAGTGTTAATTGTTTTGTAGGTGAAGTAGTATAATTAATAAAAGGATTAAATGATAAAGTATTAATATACGCTGTTGATATACTATCAAGTTGAAAATAATTTTCACCAATTCTAATGTTAAAATCAAATTTAAGGTTCTCGAATTTTACATCAGTTTTAGAAATTGACGGTTGGTTAACTTTAAAATTTCTCAAATATGATTTACCTAATAAGTTAACATATCCTCCTGATGTAGTCTGAATAAAACTAAAAAAAGCAGTGTCGAAACTTAAATCGGTTTTATAAGTATTCATTAATCCTGAAATAATTTTATTCTCTTTTCCAACTTGATTTACCTTTATTGCAGCTGTTCTTGTATCTGGTAATATTTTTCCAACAAAGCGAATTTCTGATTTGTATTTTCCATCATCAAGATTAAATCTCGATTTAAAAATATTCTCGTTATAGGTAATGTCTATTGTTTTTGCAATTAAAGAATCTTTATCGTGTTTATAAAAGATATTAAGATTTTGGATTGTCATAAAATCTGGAATATGCCCAAATAAAGCATTAAATATGATATTGCTGCGTTTGTGATAATTAATATCTTTATCAGGTATTGTGTCGTTTGGATCTGTTGAGTTATTTTTTAACAAAAAGCTGAAGTTATCTGTACTATCTGCAATATTTATATTTATTTTAAAATTTGTAAATGTAAGCGAACTGAAATTTACATCACCAAAAATTATATCCCAAAATTTTAAGTCAGCATTAATACTATCTATTTTAATCAATGTGTCACCCGTTTCAGGAAATACTATAATGTTGTTAAATACAACATTTGTAATGCCATTAAGCTTTGCTTCCTCTATTGAAATAGTGCCACTATGATTAGTGTTAAATGATTCAATTTTTGAATTTAAAAAGTGATTAAAAATAGATTGTTTGAAAATTAAGGCAATAATCAAAAATAAAAACAACGTACACAATAAAATAATTGCACTAAACTTTAGTTTCTTTTTAGTAATTTGCATAAATAAAATTATAATCTGGAATTGGAAGAAAGGAAATTATTTACATAGTCATTAATAGCGTCTTCAAGCGAAGAAAATGGTTTGCTGTATCCAATTGTTCTTAATTTATCCATTTTTGCTTCAGTAAAATATTGGTATTTATCACGTATGTCTATTGGAGTGTCAATAAAAGATACATCTGGTTTTATTTTCATTGCAGAATAAGTAGCATTAACCAGATCATTAAAAGTTCTGGCCTGTCCGGTTCCTAAATTATAAATTCCGGAATCTTTTCGGTGATGCATTAAAAAGTATAACACATCAACTAAATCTTTTACATAGATAAAATCTCGTTTCTGTTCACCGTCGCCATATCCTTCTTTGTGAGAACGGAATAATTTCATCTTTCCTGTTGCTTTAATCTGATTAAAAGCGTGAAAAACAACAGATGCCATGCGTGCTTTATGGTATTCATTTGGACCAAAAACATTAAAGAATTTTAGACCTGCCCAGAAATATGGTTTTTCATTTTGTTGCAAAGCCCAGATATCAAAATTGTTTTTTGATTCACCGTAGGGATTAAGAGGTTTTAATTTATGAATAATAGATTCATCATCGTCATAACCAAATTCTCCTTCGCCATAAGTAGCAGCCGATGAAGCATAAATTAATGGTAAGCCAAATTCAACGCATGCATTCCATACTTTTTGAGAATATGTAAAATTTAATTCATCAAAAATTGATTTGTCAAATTCCGTAGTGTTGGTTCTTGCACCAATGTGAAAAATAAATTGCACAAATTTATGGTTGTCATTTAACCATGTAAAAAAATCTTTTCTATCTACTTTAGCTGTAAAAATTTTATTTTCAAGATTTGATGCTTTTTCAGTTTTCGAAAAATCATCAACCAGTATAATGTCTTTAAAATTTTCTTTATTAAGTCGCGAAACTAATACGCTTCCAATAAAACCTGCTGCACCTGTTACTACTATCATAGTATTTTTTTGCAAAGCTACCTATTTTTAAAATAATGACATATTTAAGTTTGATAAAATTTTTAACTTCGCGTTACAAAAAAATAAAAGATTATGTACAGAACTCATACTTGCGGGGAGCTTAATATCAAGAATATAGGAAATGCTGTGACTTTAAGTGGATGGGTGCAGCGCATTCGCGATAAAGGTGCAATGCTTTGGATTGATTTACGCGACAGATATGGTTTAACACAATTAGTGTTTGAGCGCGAAAATATTGATGCTGAATTACTCGAAAAGGTTAAATCTCTTGGACGTGAGTTTGTTATTCAGGTAACTGGACAGGTAATTGAGCGCGAGTCAAAAAATCCTAAAATGGAAACTGGTGAAATTGAATTAAAAGTTCAGACTTTAAATATTCTTAATAAATCACTTACACCTCCTTTTACTATTGAAGATGAAAGCGATGGTGGCGACGAGATAAGAATGAAATATCGTTATTTAGATTTAAGAAGAACACCAATAAAAAATAATATCGAGCTTCGTCATAATATGGGAGTAGAGACAAGAAATTATTTAAACTCTCATAAGTTTTTCGAAATAGAAACTCCATTTTTAATTAAGTCAACACCTGAAGGAGCACGCGATTTTGTTGTTCCATCAAGAATGAATCAAGGACAGTTTTATGCATTGCCACAATCGCCACAAACATTTAAGCAATTGCTTATGGTTGCTGGGTACGACAGGTATTTTCAAATTGTTAGATGTTTTAGAGATGAAGATTTAAGAGCCGATCGTCAGCCTGAGTTTACTCAAATAGACTGTGAAATGGCTTTTGTAGAGCAGGAAGATATTTTAAATATGTTTGAAGGATTAACAAAACATCTTTTCAAAAATGTTAAGGGAATTGATATTCACGAATTCCCTCGTATGAGTTATGATTTTGCAATGAAAAATTATGGTTGCGATAAACCCGATTTGCGTTTTAAAATGACTTTTGTTGAATTAAACGATGTAGTAAAAGGCAAAGAATTTAAAGTTTTTGACGATGCCGAATTGGTAGTTGGAATTTGTGCAAAAGGATGTGCTGAATATACAAGAAAACAATTAGACGAGTTAACCGATTTCGTAAAACGTCCGCAAATAGGTGCTATGGGATTAATTTACGCAAGATACAACTCAGACGGAACTTTAAAATCGTCTGTAGATAAATTTTATAACGAAGAAGAATTAAAAAAATGGGCTGCAACATTTAATGCAGAGCCTGGTGATTTAATTTTAATTCTTGCAGGTAAAGAAGAAAAAACTCAGAAAGCATTATCCGAGCTTCGTTTAGAAATAGGTAACAGACTTGGTTTACGTAAGTCAGATGTATATTATCCGCTTTGGGTTTGCGATTTTCCATTGTTAGAATGGGACGAAGAAACTCAAAGATATTATGCAAAACATCATCCGTTTACCGCACCAAAACCAGAAGATATTCATTTCTTAGAAAAAGATCCGGGTAAAGTTCGTGCAAATGCATACGACCTTGTAATAAATGGTGTTGAAGTAGGAGGTGGGTCAATTAGAATTTACGATAGAGATTTACAAAAACAAATGTTTGGAATCTTAGGATTTACTGACGAAGAGGCTCAAAAGCAATTCGGATTTTTAATGAACGCATTTGAATATGGTGCTCCA
The DNA here is from genome assembly GCA_903837285.1 of uncultured Bacteroidota bacterium. GTDB lineage: Bacteria > Bacteroidota > Bacteroidia > Bacteroidales > GWA2-32-17 > GWA2-32-17. The sequence continues at coordinate 5,405 of CAILUD010000171.1, forward strand.
CCTCATGGAGGAATTGCATTTGGTTTTGATAGAATTTGCTCGTTGTTTGGAGGAAGTGAATCAATACGTGATTTTATTGCCTTTCCAAAAAATAATTCTGGGCGCGATGTTATGATAGATTCTCCATCTGAAATAAGCGATTTGCAATTTAACGAATTGGGCATAATGTTAAAACCATAACGAAAAAATTATTTTTCGGTACTTTTATAATAAACTAATGCAAAATAAGGTTTAAGTATTATCACTTAACCTTTATTGCATATGAAATCCCTTATAGTTTTATTTATTTTATTTTTTGGGATTAACATTCTTTGCAACTCGCAAAGTGATCCCAAAGATGGTCATTATATAATTTATCCGGTTCCTTATCCATTTGTCAGAGAAGCCGACATGATGTGGTCTAAAACTGTTTGGCGAATGATGGATTTGCGTGAAAAAATTAATCTTCCTATTTATTATCCAACTACACCAATGGATAATAGATATAGTTTAATTGATTTACTGTTATATGGAATAAAAAAGGAAGGTATTGTTGCATATAGCCCAGATGAACAAGATGAATTTTCGAAGCCATTGACATGGAAAGATATTGAAGATAGGTTTGGAGTAAGAAATGATACTGTGTATATTGAAGATTCGGAAACAGGAGAGTCTGTTATTAAAGTTATTAAAACGGAAATGGTAAGTTCAGAGGTAAAGAAAATAATGATAAAAGAGCAATGGTATTTTGATAAACAAAGTTCACAATTAGAGGTTAAAATTGTTGGAATATGCCCTATAAGAGAATATGAAAGAACTGAATCAAGTACTCAAAATACCGAAACCGAAGAGGAATCTGAACTAGTTATGAAGAAATTGTTTTGGGTTTATTTTCCGTCAGTTCGTTTTCTGTTTGCAAACAATTTTGTTTTTAATCCCAATAACGATTCACAGCGTCTAAGTTTTGATAATTTATTTTTTAAACGACGCTTTAGCAGCTATGTGTATCAGGAATCAAATGTTTACGATAATAGATATATTGGTGAATACAAAAAAGGATTGGATGTACTTTTAGAATCTAAAAAAATTGAAGACGATATATTTGTATTTGAACATGATTTATGGGAGTATTAGTTTGTCCTCTATCCAATGCTCCAGCCCATGTTGGAGTTATCTCCAACATTATGCCTCGCCATTGTTGGAGTTAAATCCAACATGATTTTTAGTGTTTAAGGTTTTTAAAAATAAAAAAGCCCCATTCGGGGCTTTTTTATTTTTAATGTATTTAATATTATGAAGGAACAACAATGTTTTTAGCTGTATTAACTCGTTTTTCCTTGATTCTAGCTTTTTTACCAGTAAGTCCGCGTAGATAATATATTCTAGCACGGCGTACTTTACCACTTTTGTTTAATTCAATTTTGTCAATAAATGGAGAATTGTCTGGGAAAATTCTTTCAACTCCAACTCCATTAGAAATTTTACGAACTGTAAAAGTTGATTTTACACCAGAAGCTTTACGTTGAATTACTACTCCACGGAACAACTGAATACGTTCTTTATTTCCTTCTTTAATTTTATAGTGAACAGTAATTGTGTCTCCACTTTTAAATTGTGGTAACTCTGTTGCTGTTAACATTTCATTTTCAAATACTTTAACTAAGTCCATCTTGCGTTAATTTCTAATTGTGATACTTTTTTAAACGGACTGCAATATTACAAAAAATTTTAATTCAAAATACTATAATGGTAAAAAATATTTATATAGACCAAACAGGTCTATATGACCTGTTTGGTCTATATAATAAAAAAAGGAGCCTAAGCTCCTTTAAGTTTTAGTGAGATGGTGCACTAGGCATTTTAAATTTATCAGGATTTTGTTTAATGATTTGTTTGTAATACTCCTCATTATATCCAGGTTGTTTTACTTTCGGATTTCTTTGTCCGGGAACAATTGTTTTAATATTTCCATCTAAGTATTTAGTAAATAAAAATGCATAAAGTTGTTTCCATCTTTTTACTGTTTCGTTACCAGATTTTATACTATAATTTGTTAAGAATTCAAGCGCTTTTTTAGGATCTGTTTTGTAAAGTGCTTCAGCTTCTTTATCAATATTTGGTGTATTATCTATATATTTTTTTTCTAGTTCGCGTTGAACAGGTTGAATATCTTGAATCATATCACTATAACGTGTATATGCATAATTAGAAACCTGATTAAAAGCCCAGAATGCTGCTGTTTCGCTAAATTCCATCATTGATCCATTTCCAACTGCAAAAGATTCAGGAACCTTTGTTATTCCACAATACATAGGTGTGTATACTGTAGTGTAGCTATCGTCAACACCAAACCATAAAATTCCACCAATTGGGTTAGGTAACCATGATCGACCCTGGCCAACAAATGAAAATCCAGTTTGTTGAGTGCTTATAGCTCTTTCGTGAATGTAATTAGTAGTATCAACTTTCCATGTCATTGGTCTCCATCTAACAATACATTTATATGGTCCTGCACCAATATCCTGTGTCATATCCATTTTTGTTCCTTGATAATAATCGCGCATTAGTTCCATTACATCATGAACAGATATTTTTTTATCTGGTTTTATATATAATGGCATACGGTTATTAAGGTTATGGCCCATTGCATAATCTTCGTATTTTCCCATGTCTTTATTTACTCTGTTAAACATTGCCCAAACTCGAGCTTCACAAAAACGAGCACCACCAAAATCTAAAGGAGCATATGTATCAGAAAAACTAAAGTCTTTATCCTCACCTTTAAAATATCCCATTTTTTTAGCAAATGTTATTACATCTGCCGAATGAAATACTGTTTGTTTTGGATCGAAAAAATTATTTTTCTTTTGAAAAGCGAAAGTTGTTATACGAGCGTGGTTTGCATGTCCAGAAATATATCCATCTGGAATCTGAATAGCTACCCAAACAGCACCTTTACTATAATCTAATTTACCTTTTGCATCTTTTTTGCCTGGTCCTTTTCCTATCATTTCAAGTATCCAAACTTCATTTGGATCGGATATAGAAAATGATTCGCCTGTACTATAATATCCGTATTCGCTAACTAATTCTGAAAATATTTTAATAGCCTCGCGAGCTGTTTTAGCGCGTTGTAAAGTTGTGTAAATTAATGTTCCGTAGTCAACTAAACCAGTTGTGTCTTGTAATTCTTCTCTTCCGGTATAAGTTGTTTCGCCAATAGTTACCTGATATTCGTTTTGATTTCCTACTACCGAAAAAGTATGAAGTGCTTGCTTCATTTTTCCAAGATATTTGCCGGTATCCCATTCGTAAATATCTACCAATGTTCCTGCTGGGTAATCAGCTGCTGGTCTGTAATATAGCTCGCCATAAAGTACGTGGCTGTCGGCATGGTAGGTAACCATTGTAGATCCGTCAGCAGAAGCACCCTTAGTAACTAAAAGGTTGGTACAGGAAAAAGATGATTGTGAAAATCCTAATCCAATAACAAGAGATAAAACTAAAATAATTTTCTTCATGATATTTATTGTTGATTATTTTAAAATTTGCTTGACAAAGTTATAAAAAATGTTTTGGCATTAACTATTCCAAAATAGCTATAAATTATGTTTTAGAAATTATAATGGAATAAGAACATTAACTAAAATAATAGTTATTATTCTAAAACAAAACCATTTCGTCAATAACAGATTCGCCGGCTTTGTCGTTTAATCGTTTTACAAGTTCGGTACGTATCATCATTAATTCCTGGCGAAGTATTGACGAATGAATTTTTACAAATAGTTTTCTATGTTGAATTTTTAGCTCTAGTGTTTTAGCGGCAATTTTATCTCCTACAACTTCAGGCCACGATTTAATTAGAGTAATTTCAGAAAGTTTACCTTTTAATTTATATGCTTCAACATATTCACTTATTACTTCGCTTATGGAACGTATGTTACTTCGTCTCATTTTATTGCTCCTTTTTCGAGATTAAATATTGAATATTCTGATTTTACTGGCTCCAAAACTTTTTCAATTCTATGCTTATCGGTATCTGAAATAAATATTTGTCCAAAGTGCTGTTCGCCTACAAGCTTCATTAATAATGTAACACGAGTATTGTCAAGTTTATCGAAAATGTCGTCTAGTAAAAGTAAAGGAGTAAATTCGTTTTTTTCTTTAATGAAATCAAACTGAGCTAATTTTAATGATAGTAAAAAGCTTTTTTGTTGTCCTTGCGAACCATTTGTACGAACCGGGAAACCATCAATTTTAAAATTTAAATCATCTTTGTGTATTCCACATGTTGTATATTGAACAATATTATCGCGTTCTAATGATTTATTTAAAAGAGTTTTAAAATCTTCATTTTCTAACTGTGATTGGTAGTTAAGTTCAATAATTTCATTTCCGCCAGATATATGTCGGTAAAAACCTTCAAAAACCGGTGTTAGTTTTTCTATAAATTCTTTTCGTTTGTTGTAAATTGGGTTTCCTAACTGAGTTAATTTTTCATCATAAATCTCAAGAGTTTCTTTATCTACTTTATTTCTTCTTGTAAATTCTTTCAGTAAAGCATTTCGTTGTTTAAGGACTCTATTATAGCTTATTACGTCGTTTAAATATGTTTTATCATATTGCGAAATTACTCCGTTAATAAATTTTCTGCGTTCCTCGCTGCCTTCCGATATTAAGTTTGCATCATAAGGTGATACAATAACTAAAGGTAATAATCCAATATGATCAGAAAATCTGTGGTATTCTTTTTTATTTCTTTTAAATTGTTTTTTATCATCTTTTTTTACACCGCAAAAAATATTCTCTTCACTTTCATTCCGTTCATATAATCCATTTATTAAAAATAGATTGTCGCCATGTTTAATGTTTTCATGATCGGTGTTTCTAAAATAACTTTTGCAAAATGATAAATAATAAATGGCATCAATAAGATTAGTTTTTCCTGCACCATTATTTCCTGCAAAACAATTAATTTTAGAAGAAAAATCGAGTGATATTTCTGCAAGATTTTTAAACCCTAAAAGATCAATATGTTTTAAAAAAAGATTCATTTTTTATCGTTGTAAAATTAATAAAAAATACACTATAATTATTGATAAATTAACTTACTAATTGTTATTAGATTATATGATGTTATTTTTAATTGCTGGGTTTATTTAAAAAATGCTTACTAAAAATAACCATTAGTTTTTCTAAAATTTTCTAAAGTTGAAAATTTTGTGTAGGTTTGCGGTTTAAAAAAACGTAGAATACTATAACTGTATGGCAAACAAGGATAAAGAAGTTATTGGACACGAAATAGAACAAGTTGGAAATGTTCTTACAAAAACTGAACAGTTTATTGAGAATAATCGTAAACTTTTAATGATTGTTGTTGGTGCAATAATTTTAGTAGTTGGGGGATATTTGGGTTATAAAAAACTTTATATAGCGCCAATGGAAGAGGAAGCTCATCAGGAAATGTTTATGGCTGAGCAATATTTTGCAAAAGATTCATTTAATCTTGCTTTAAATGGAGATGCTCAATATCCAGGTTTCTTAACCATAATTGAACAATATGGTGCAACTAAAGCTGGTAATTTATCTTATTATTATGCAGGTATTAGTTATTTAAATACTGGCAAATTCGATAAAGCTATTGAATATTTAAATGATTTTAGTACTGATGATAAATTGTTATTTCCTGTTTCGCAGGGTGCTATTGGAGATGCAAATATGGAATTAGGTAAAACCGAAGAAGCCTTAGCATTTTATAAAAAAGCAGCAGATGAAAAACCAAACGAATTTACTTCACCTGTTTACTTAATGAAAGTTGGATTTGTTTTAGAAAAACTTAATAAATGGGAAGAAGCTCTTGCTATTTATGAAAGAGTTGAAAAAGAATACAATCGCTCAAATGAGGGTAGAAAAATTGAAAAGTATATTACCCGCGCAAAATTAAAATTGAACAAATAATTATAAAATTAAATCCCGATTTTTTTCGGGATTTTTTATTAAACATAAATATGGTAACAAATCTCAAAAATCAATCAAACGTTGATGATAATATCTTTCCTGATGCTAGTTCGATGAGAATTGGAATTATTGTAGCGGAATGGAATAGTAAAATAACGGACGCTTTATTAGAAGGAGCTCTTGATACATTAAAGAAATGTAATACAGCCGATGAAAATATTATAGTTAGATATGTGCCTGGAAGTATTGAACTTACTTCTGGTGCAAAATGTTTAGCAGAATTTGCAAATGTCGATGCAGTAGTTTCAATTGGTTGTGTAATTCAAGGAGATACTAAGCATTTTGATTATGTATGTCAGAGTGTTACTCAGGGAATAACAGAATTAAATATTAAATATCCAATTCCATTTATTTTTGCTGTTTTAACCACAAATAATTTTCAGCAGGCAATTGATAGAGCTGGTGGAAAACATGGTAATAAAGGTGCCGAATGTGCACTTACTGCTGTTAAAATGGTTGAACTAAAAAGAAGCTTTTAAAACAATTACGAATGTTTAATTACGAATTATAAATAAAATCAAGGTTTTAATTTATCATTCGTAATTGTTTATCAGTAATTATTTATTCATATAGTCTGCAACCCATCCCGGGTCCTCCATTGAATTTAAAAGCTTATATAAATTCTCTCCGTAAAAGAAATCGTTAATTGTTTTTATCCCAAATTGTTGAAGCATTCCCATCTGACCTTCTGTTGGAATTCTTGGTTTTCCAGCCCACCCTTTAATATTAGGCGATCCTTCATATGGTGGTTCCGAGTATCGTAATTTCCATAATTCATCTAAAATCTCCGGACCCTCGATTCCAGCTTCTTTTAATAAATTTTTTCCTTCAGTATTTGCATAAGATTGTTGAATTCCAACAATTTGATGCAGCCAGTCTTGTCGTCCTAAAAAAGTACGGGTTACAACACCTTTATCGGAAATTTCAATAATTGCGTAATTTATTAATCCTTGAAAATTAGCTTGAAGGCTTAATCCAAAATATCTTTTTGCAATTTTAGTGCTGTCTTGCGAAAATGCTTTATTACTGCAAAAACCTAATGCAATAATTAAAATAGATAAAAATAATATTTTGTTCTTCATAATATATTTTTTACAAAAGTAAGTGATACAAGTTATTTGCCAAACATTTTATTAATAAGATTTCAAATTTTGTGATTGCCGAAATAGACATTAACTTTGTTAGCTTTTTTAAAATATAAATAATGGCTTCAATTAACGATTTCTTAAAAAAATTCTTCGGAAGTAAGTCCGATAAAGATATTAAAATTATTTTTCCTGTAGTTGAACAAGTGAGGCAGGTTTATGATACTTTACAACAAGTATCAAATGATGAATTACGTCAAAAAACTCTAAATTTAAAAGAAAAAATTCGTAATTATTATCAGGCCGAAGAGCAGGAAATAAATGAACTAAGATTAAAGGTAGAGAGTGAAGAAATAAATATTGATGAAAAAGAAAATCTTTACACTCAGATTGATAAAATTAAAAAGGAAATTAATAATAAAATAGAAGAAGTTTTATTAGAGGTTTTGCCTGAAGCATTTGCTATAGTTAAGGATACTGCTCGTAGATTTGTAGAAAATGAAAGACTTGAAGTAACAGCTTCTGAGTTTGATAGAAATATAGCTGCTCAACGTAGTAGTGTTATTATTGATGGAAATAAAGCAATATGGTTAAATAAATGGCTTGCCGGTGGTAATGAAATTACCTGGGATATGATTCATTACGATGTGCAGCTTATTGGCGGAATGGTTCTTCATCAGGGTAAAATCTCTGAAATGGCTACCGGTGAAGGAAAAACATTAGTTGCAACACTACCTGTTTTTTTAAATGCTCTTGCTGGTAAAGGTGTACATATTGTAACTGTTAACGATTATCTTGCTCGACGAGATAGTGAGTGGATGGGACCAATTTATGAGTTTCATGGAATTTCTGTTGATTGTATTGATAAACATCAGCCAAATTCTGTTGCCAGAAGAAATGCATACCTTGCTGATATAACATTTGGTACAAATAATGAATTCGGTTTCGATTATCTTCGTGATAATATGGCAATCGGACCAGAAGATTTAGTTCAGCGTACACACCATTATTCTATTGTTGATGAGGTTGACTCTGTTTTAATTGATGATGCAAGAACGCCTTTAATTATCAGCGGACCAACACCAAAAGGCGAAGACCAACTTTTTAACGAGTACAAACCTAAAGTTGAAAAACTTTCCAGTGCTCAAAAAAATATTGTAAATGAATATTTAAATCAGGCTAAAAAACTTATTCAGGCTGGCGATACCGAAAAAGGTGGTATCCTGCTTTTAAAAGCTCATAAAGGATTTCCTAAAAATAAAGCACTAATTAAATTTTTAAGTGAAATAGGAATGAAAACCTTAATGCATAAAACTGAAAACGTATATCTTCAGGAAAATGCTAAGAGAATGCCCGAAATTACTGAAGAGTTATTTTTTGTAATTGATGAAAGAAATAATTCTGTTGAACTTACCGAAAAAGGAATTGATTTAATAACAAATACCACTGATGATGCTCAGATGTTTGTTATGCCCGATATAGGAAGTAGTATTGCCGACATAGAAAAGTCGAAGTTAGATCCTGATCAGAAATTAATTGCGAAAGATGAAATGATTCGCGATTATGCTATTAAATCTGAACGTGTTCATACAATTAATCAGTTACTCAAGGCATATTCAATGTTTGAAAAAGATGTTGAGTACGTTGTTATGAATAATGCTGTTAAAATTGTTGATGAGCAAACTGGTCGTATTTTAGAAGGTCGTAGATACTCCGATGGTTTGCATCAGGCTATTGAAGCTAAGGAAAGTGTAAAAGTTGAAGCAGCTACACAGACTTTTGCAACGGTAACGCTTCAGAATTATTTTAGAATGTATCATAAACTTGCCGGTATGACTGGTACTGCAGAGACAGAGGCAGGTGAGTTGTGGAACATTTATAAACTTGATGTTGTTGTAATTCCAACAAACCGTGTAATGGTTCGTAAGGATATGCAGGATAAAGTTTACAAAACAAAACGTGAAAAATATAATGCTGTAATTGAAGAAATTGTTGAGCTAACAAATGCTGGAAGACCAATACTTGTAGGTACAACATCTGTAGAAATTTCGGAGTTACTGAGCAGAATGTTAAAACTTCGTGGTATTAAGCATTCTGTTTTAAATGCTAAATTACATCAACGCGAAGCAGATATAGTTGCTGATGCTGGTAAAAGCAGTGTTGTAACAATAGCTACAAATATGGCTGGTCGTGGTACCGATATTAAACTTAGTGCAGAAGTTAAAGCTGCTGGTGGTTTAGCAATTATTGGTACTGAACGTCACGAGTCTCGTCGTGTTGATAGGCAGTTACGCGGTCGTGCCGGTCGCCAGGGTGACCCGGGTTCTTCTCAGTTTTATGTTTGTCTGGAAGATGATTTAATGCGTCTTTTTGGTTCAGATCGTATTGCCAGAATGATGGATAGACTGGGCATTAAAGAAGGTGAAGTAATTCAGCATTCAATGATAACTAAATCTATCGAACGTGCTCAACGAAAAGTAGAAGAAAATAACTTTGGTATTAGAAAGCGTTTGCTCGAGTATGATGATGTTATGAATTCGCAACGTGAAGTTGTTTATGGACGCAGAAGAAATGCTCTTTTTGGTGAAAAGGTAAGTGTTGATATTGCAAATACTATGTATGATGTTTGCGAGTCTATAGTTAACCAAAATCATGGCAGTACTACGTTTGAAACTTTTAATATCGATTTAATAAGGCACTTAGCAATTGAATCTCCATTTTCAGAATCTGAATATAAGTCGCTATCACCACAAGTGTTATCAGAAAAAGTATATGATCAGGTTTATGAAAATTATATTCGTAAATGTCAGACTATGGCAAATGTTGCATATCCTGTAATTAGAGATGTTTATGAAAAAAGCGGGCAGGTATATGAAAATATAGTTGTTCCGGTAAGTGATGGTACCAGAGTTTTTCAAATTGTTACCAATTTAAAGAAAACTACCGAAACAAAAGGTAAAGAATTAATTCGTGCTTTCGAGAAAATGGCAATTCTTATTACTATTGATGATGCATGGAAAGAACATCTTCGCGAAATGGATGAATTAAAACAATCTGTACAAAATGCAGCTTATGAACAAAAAGATCCTTTATTAATATATAAATTTGAGTCCTTTGAATTGTTTAGAACGATGATAGATGAAGCTAATCGCGAAATTACTTCATTATTAACAAAAGGTCATATACATAGTCAGGATCCTGAGCAGGTTCGTGAAGCAAAAGCACCACGAAAACTTGATATGAGTAAGTTTGATACAAGCAGACCAGACTCTATTGAAAATTCCGGTGGAGGACAATCAAAACCTGAAGAACAAAAAGTTCAGCCAATAAGAGTAGAGAAAAAAGTAGGACGAAATGATCCTTGTCCATGTGGAAGCGGTAAAAAATTTAAAAGTTGTCATGGTGTAGGAGTAGCTCAATAAATTTTATGTTAACTAAAAATTATTTTAAATATTTTTTATTTGCAGTATTAATATATTTTACTGTAGGTTGTTCGCAGGATACTGTAACAACAAAAGAGTTAATTGATATTTCTGGTATAACTTGTACTTTACAGGATAGTATGCCATTTACTGGTGTTTGCAAAGATTATTATGAAAATGGTCAGATTCAATTAGAAAAAAACTTTTTACAAGGTTTGCCTGATGGTTGTTTTTTAAGATACTACAAGAATGGACAGAAAAGTGTTGAGGTTAATTATGCTAAAGGAAAACCTATCGGAGGTTATAAGCAGTTTTATGAAAACGGCAAATTAAAAGCTGAGAAAACTGATGATGGGAAAAATCAGATAGTAACACGATGGTTTGAAGATGGGGCTAAAAGCGCAGAACAACATCTTGAGAATAATATTTTAACTGGTAAATCTGATCAATGGTATCCTAATGGTAAGTTAGAATTAACATCAACTTATAAAAATGATAAAAGAATAGGCTTATTTCAGGTGTTTTTTAAAAATGGTAAAATTAAAATTGAAGGAAATTATATAGACGGTCAATTAAATGGTAATTGGAGGGTTTGGAACGAAAACGAAATAGTGACTTCTGATGAAACGTATGAGTTGGGAAAAAAGGTAGGTGATTGGAAGTATTATTATGATAATGGTAATAAAAAATCAGAAGTAGTTTTTAAAGATGGTCTTGTAAAACAAACTAAAGAATGGGACGAAAACGGAAAATTAATTAATTCATTTTCGGCCGATTAAAAAATAAACACATGAAAGTTGCCATTGTTGGTGCTACCGGACTCGTTGGTGGAGTAATGCTAAAGGTTTTAGAAGAGCATAACTTCCCAGTTACTGAATTATTACCTGTTGCTTCGGAAAAATCTGTTGGCAAAAAGGTTATTTTTAAAGGACAGGAAATTGAAGTTATTAGTATTAAAGAAGCAATAGATGCTCATCCTTCAGTAGCTGTTTTTTCTGCTGGTTCAGAGGTGTCATCGAAATATGCACCCGAGTTTGCAAAAACAGGAACAACTGTAATTGATAACTCTTCGCAATGGCGTATGTTTCCAAATGTCCCATTAATTGTACCAGAGGTTAATTCATATATTTTAAGACACGAGAATAAAATTATTGCAAACCCTAATTGTTCTACCATTCAAATGGTATTAGCTTTAGCTCCATTGCATAAAAAATATAAAATTAAACGATTGGTAGTCTCAACTTATCAGTCTGTTACGGGAACAGGAGTAAAAGCGGTTCAACAACTTAAAAATGAAAGAGCCGGTATTGAAGGTGAAATGGCATATCCACATCGTATCGATTTAAATTGTTTTCCTCATGGAGGAACATTTTTGCCTGATGGTTGTACAACCGAAGAACAAAAATTAATTAAAGAAACTCAAAAAATTCTTGGCGATAAAACTATTCAGATTACTGCAACTGTTGTTAGGGTTCCAGTAATTGGTGGTCATTCTGAATCGGTAAATATTGAATTCGAAAATGATTTTGATTTGGCTGAAGTTAATAGTTTGTTAAAAGCAATGCCTGGAATTGTTTTAATAGATAATCCAAGTGCAAATGAATACCCAATGCCTATTAATGCTGAGGGAAAAGATGAAGTTTTTGTGGGTCGTGTGCGTAAGGATTTATCTCGAGAAAAATGTTTAAATATGTGGATTGTTGCAGATAATTTAAGAAAAGGTGCCGCAACAAATGCAATTCAAATTGCAGAATATTTGTATAAACAGGAATGGGTAAAATAAAAAAAGTCACCCTGAGCGTCCTCCGCCGCGGCGGAGCGGCGGATCGAAGGGCTTTTTTTAGTTAAATATAAAATGTATAACAAATTACTAATATTATTTCTTCTATCAGTTTTCGTTTCATCATGTATTGATGATCGTGCACCAAGTGGAATAAGCAGTACTGTTTTTTATGCTCAAGGCGATTGTATGCCTCCGATTAACGAAAATGGAAGAAATTATAGTTTATATAACGGTAAAGTGTACGTTGTTGAAAGTAGTTTGGTGTTAATATATAATGAGAATAATTTCGATACACTTAAAACATTATCATTTGAAACAGAAGCAATAAATGGTGGCTTTTCTGTACTCGTTCCACCAGGTAGTTATTATGTTATGCCAGATACAATGTATTCCGTTTCTTCAGAGAACCTTGTAGTTGTTCATCCCGATGATTTAATTGATAGGGAGTTTAAGTTTTTTAGGTGTACTTCGTACTAATTTTTATAATTCTCAACTTCTTTAAAAACACGCATAAAGTTACCTCCCCATATTTTTATTATTTGTTCTTCGGTGTAACCACGTTTTACTAGTTCAATTGTTATATTTCCCATTTCCGATACATCGTAACAACCTATAACATCTCCACCACCGTCAAAGTCGGTTCCAATTCCTACATGGTCTATTCCTGCAATTTTTACAATGTGATCAATATGGTCAATTACATCAGTAACATTAGCAAGATTTGGAGGAAAATTAACATCCAGTTGATGCCATTCTCTGATACCGTTTTTTCTTTGTTCTTCGTTATAGTTTGCCCAGTTACTGTGCTTTATTTCAAATGCAACATGAGCACTATCTCTTGCAGGATATGATGGCATTTTTTTTACATAATCGCTTAAAATACACATTTGAATTACTCCACCATTTTTAGCCAAAGCTTTTAGCATTTCATCTGAAAGGTTTCTTGGGTTGTCGCAAAGTGCACGTGAGCATGAATGAGATGCTATTACAGGTGTCTTAGATAAAGCAATAACATCATAAAAACTGCTATCAGAAGCATGGGAAACATCTATCATAATTCCAAGTTCATTCATTTTTTTTACAACTTCTTCGCCAAATTTAGATATGCCATTGTATAATGTTGTGTCGGTTGAAGAATCTGCAATATGGTTGTTTCTTGTATGAACAAGTGTAATGTATCGTATTCCTTTTTTGTAAAAATAATTTATGTTTTCAATTTTATCTGCAAGCGCAAATCCATTTTCAATTCCTAAATAAATAGAGCGTTTTCCTGATTTTTCAATGCGATAACCATCGTCAGATGTAATAGCAATCTCTGCCTTTTCTGGGTATGCGTTAATAGCTTTATATACTGCATCAATAATCTGATCTGTCTGAACAAATGCTTTCGCTAATCCAATACTGTCTTGATTCCCCTGACCAACAAATGCCGCAAAAAATGAAGCATCTAAACCACCTGCTTCCATTCGGGGAATGTCGTATTTTGTTCCAGTTTCTTTTGCTTTGTGTGATTTTCCAATATCAAAGTCCTCACTCATTAATACTAATGGACTATCACAATGCGAATCGATAGTGAATGCTTTCTTGTGAATTATTGCTGCTTTTTTCTCTAGTGACTTGCACGATGTTAATATTACGCATGTGATAAAAAAGCAAAGAAATATTGTTAAAGTAGGATAAAGTTTAATAGAATTCATGTAGTCGTATTTTATTAAATGTAAATTTATAAAAATAAATTAATTATATTGCTTAGGGTAAAGTGCTGTTATACCAACTATAATTCGCCGCGGCGGATAAAATAGTTCAACCTATTGTCCTTCTTTTTTGAAGAGGGTAGGGAGTTGAATAAAAAAAATAGGGCTATTTTACAATCCGCCGCGGCGGATAAATGGATTTAATATTTATTTTGCATTAAATAAAAAACCCCAGAGCTTTTTATAACTCTGAGGTTAATTTAGAAATACATAAAACTTGTTTTATTTCTTTTGTTCCGGGAACATTTGGAAAATAAGCAAATCGTCTTTTATGTATTTATTAGCAATTGCTTTTATTTTATCTGTTGTTAAAAGTTCGCTATATTTTGAGTCGTTTGCTAATACTGATGGGTCTTCGTTATTGTAATAGGCATTTTGAATTTGTCTAAGCCAGAAATTATTTTCCTTAATATCGGTTTCCATCTTTCGTTTTTGAATTTCTTTTATTTTTTCAATATATAAATTCTCAACTCCCTTTGTTTTTACCTCGTTAAGTACTCCTTTTACAGCATTTGTAAGTTCGGTAACTCTATCAGGATTACATCCCCAGCCAATTGAAATGTTATAACTGTTTGCCGGAAAATTTATTTGATTAGAATATGCATAAATGCCATATGTTCCGCTTAAATCTTCGCGAATAACTTCTCTTAAACGTATATCAAGAATATCCATCAGTGATTTTATCATATAGCGTTCCTCAGGATTATAAACCATATCGCCAGTAATTCTTATACCTACCGAACTTTTTGGATCTATTCCTTTGTAAACTTTTTTATCTATACTGCCATATAGTAATCTAACTCCATCATCTGTTAATTTTTCTTTTTTGTTAATGGTTGGCAAACTTCCAATGTATTTTTCAATTAAAGGTATAATGTTCTCATATTTAAAACTTCCAACAAAAACAAAGGTAAAATCGCCGGCATCATTAAATCTTTGTTTAAAGAAAGCGTATGATTTTTCGAGATCCATTTTTTCAGCTAATACTACTGATTGTGGTTGTTTTCGAAAATGATGCTTATACATTACCGAAGTTAAAGTATCGTAAAATGATTCTTCGGGCATATTTTTAGAATTAGTAATATTGGATATTTCCTTATTCATAAATGATGCAAAAGCTTCGTTGTCCTTTCTTGGTTGCGTAAAATACAAATTTATCATTTGCATAAATGTTTCAATATCTTTTGAAGATGAGTTTCCGTTAAATCCTTCAGAATAATTAGAAATATATGGACTTAGCCATAATATTTTTCCGGATAATGCTTTGTCTAACTGAACAGGGCTGAATTCGCCTAAACCTGATTGATCTACAATATTTGCAGCATTTAAAACAGCATAATAATCTTCATCTTTAACAGTTGCTGTTCCTCCATAACTAAATGCAGAAAAACGAATATCATCATTTTTAAAATCGGTTGGTTTTAAAATAATTCTTGCACCATTAGAAAGCGTTAGTTCTTTAACTCCAATTTCTTTAATTTCTTTTTCATTTGTTATTTTTCCTGGAATAATTTTTTTATCAAAGAAAGGTTTGTCACTTACATTGTCTTTATATGCTTCTAGCTTTTTTGTTGAAATTTCGGTAAAAAATTTTGAAATGTCTTCTTTTGATGGTTTAATAAAACCTTCTTTCTCGGGAGTTGAGACAAGAATTATAACATTTTCTTTTGTTATTAATTTTTTAAGGTAAGTATTAATTTCATCTAATGTTATGGTTGGAATTTCTTTTAAACATTGTTTATAGTCATATTCAAATCCAGCTGCAGGTTGGTTATTTAAAAAATGCGAAACATAATTCCATACTAATCTGCCCGATTCTGTTTTATCCTTTTCGCTATAAGATTTTTCCTGTCGTGATATAATGTTTGCTTTAGCTCTTTCGAGTTCACTTTTAGTGAAACCATTTTGACTTGCACGATAGGCTTCGGTTAATAAATTTTCGTATGCAGCTTTTGCTTCATTTCCTTTAATACTGCAAGCTAAATTAAATGCTCTTTTATCGCCTAAAAATTCTCCTGCGTAACTATATGCCCATTCAAATGGAGGATTTGCTAATCTGCTTAGTTCGCCATATCTGTCGCCAAGCATTGAACTAATAATATCTTCAACAAATGTTAAATGTAAAGAGGATGAAGTATTAGTATTTCTTTCGGGATATTTGAACATAATGTTAACAGATGGATAAGCAAGTTCTTTATCGCTTTCAATTGAAATTAATACTTCTTTATTATCTGGTAATGAGTATTTTTCTCTTTTTCTTTCATTTACAGGATTTGTTAAATTACCAAAATGTTGTTTTACTTTCTCGAGTATAGAAGCTTCATCAATATCGCCAATAACAATTAATGCCATTAAATCCGGACGATACCAGTCTTTGTAGTAACGACGAAAAGCATCGTGATTTACTCTAAGAAAAACTGCTGTATCTCCAATAACATTTCGCTCGGCATATTTAGATTGGTATAACATTATTGGTTCCTGTTTACGCCAGATACGATCTTCGGCACCTTTCCCTAACCTCCATTCTTCGTGAATTACTCCACGTTCTTTGTCTATTTCTTCTCCATCATAAGATACATTATGTGCCCAATCTTCCATTACTTGTAACCCTTTTTCAATTAATTCTGGTTTATCTGTAGGAATTTTGAGCATATATACTGTTTCGTCATAGCTTGTGTATGCATTAAGGTCTGCTCCAAAATCAACACCTGTTGATTCAAGAAAGCTTATCAATTCTCCTTTTGGGAAGTTTTTGGTTCCGTTAAATGCCATATGTTCGCAAAAATGAGCTAACCCTTTTTGGTCATTGTCTTCTGTTATTGACCCTGTTTTAACAGCAAGTCGGAGTTCCATCCTTTGCTCCGGTTTAGCGTTTTTTAAAATATAATATGTTAAACCATTACTTAGTTTACCGTATTTAACTTTTGGATTTAAAGGAATTGAATCTTTAGTTTGTGCACTAAGTCCAGAAATTCCAAATCCAAGAATACTTAAACAAATAAAAAATAACAGGTTTTTTGTTTTCATAAATTGTAACTGTTGTTATGGTTTAGTAATTATAAAAAAGATAATACAATTAAATTATTTTGTGTTCGCAAGATAAAAAAATCTAATTTGAACTACAATAAAATGTTATAAATATGTTGTTAAACCTGTTTTAAGGTATTATTGTAATTTTATAATTTTCTTAGTTATTTTTTCAAATGCTGTTTGAATTTCCAATAAATATATACCTTGTTCTATATTATTAAGGTCAATTGTTGTATTTCCAATATTTGTTTTTTCAAAATAAATTTTTTCGCCGTTTAATGAAAAAATAGAAACCTCAAATGACTTGTAGTTTTTGTATTCTAAAAATATTTTATCCTTTGTTGGATTTGGGAATAAAATTATTGAACTATCATAGTCGTTTTCATTTACCGAAGTATTTCCGGCAATCCAAATTAACCAGCCATCGGCATTTCCATGATTATTTGTTACGTCAAAATCAGTAGAATAAGTAAAACCTGTAACAACATAAGTATCGTTACCGTTTTCAAAAATATTAAAACTCTCATCCTGATCAGAACCACCAACGCATTTTTGCCATAATAATGTACCTGCAGAATTTACTTTTGCAACCCAAATATCTGGACTAAAAAATGACGCATGAAAGCCTGTAACATCTCCATCTGTAGAATTTGTTAAACCACACATTACAAATCCGCCGTCTGAAGTTTTTGTAAGACCATTAGCCTGATCGTCGCCACTTCCTCCATAACATTTTGCCCAAGTAATAACTCCTGTTGAAGTAAGTTTTAATAACCAAAAATCATCAGCACCTTGTGGACTATGATGTCCGGTAACGTCGCCATTATTTCCAGTGCTCGAATAACCTAAGGCTGTATAGCTTCCGTCATTGAGTTGAACAATTGCATTACATTCTTCTGTTTCGCTACCACCATAGCATTTAGACCATTCAACAACCAAGCTGGAATTCAATTTTGTAATTAACATGTCATTTCCACCGTGATATCCAATTGCATCTCCATCAGAGGAAGCTGTGCGGCCAACTGCAATACAACCATTATCTAATGTAGATGTTAAACTTTCGCATTCTTCGTAACTAGTACCACCAACGCATTTCTGTGATAAAAGAGTACCTGATGAATTAGTTTTTATTATCCAGAAATCAGTATTGCTTCCATGAATACCACTAACATCTCCATTGTTCGAGTCAGTTGTACCAGCAATATAATATTCCCCAGAAATATTTTGCACAATCGAATTTGCCTTATCGTCGTATGTTCCTCCATAACATTTGTTCCAGGTTAATGAGCCTGCGGAAGTCAATTTTAGCACCCAAAAATCGTAATTGTATGTGCCATGGTGTCCCGTAACATCTCCATCTACAGAATATGAGTAACCTGCAACTATAAAACCACCATCACTGGTTTGAATAATGTCTTTTCCATAATCGTCTTCAGTTCCACCAAATAAATATGACCATTGAATTACGCCAGAAGAGCTAATTTTTGCAACCCACAAATCAACACCACCATGATTTCCCGAAACATCAAAATTGTTCGATTCACATTCCCCAACAAATGCATACCCGCCATCTGAAGTTGGAATTGTTTTCCAGGCATATTCGTGAGCGCTTCCTCCATAAGTTTTTTGCATTGCAATGTATGGCTGAGCATTAATGTTTATAAATAAAAATATTGTAAAAATTGTTGTAAGTATTGTTTTCATAATAATATATTTACAAGTAATTTTTTTTAGTTATCTCCAATCATATTCATTACAACTCTTAGCTTGTGAGTGTATTTATTTAGCTCGTTGTTATAAATTCCCTGATGGTCTATTGTATCAATTCTAACTTTACCAGAAGCATGAATTATTTTATTCGGGCTTAATAGTATTCCAACATGAGTAATAATTCCTTCGTCGTTATCGAAAAAAGCAAGATCGCCTGGTTTTGTTTCACTTAAAAAACTAACCGATTCGCCGGCAGTAACTTGTTTGCTTGCATCGCGTGGTATTGCTATTCCTGCAATTTTATAAGCAACTTGCGATAGGCCTGAACAGTCAATGCCAAATGGATTTTTTCCTCCCCATAAATACGGAGAATTTAAAAAATGCATTGCCGAATTGCAAATTATTTCACGTTTTGATATGTTGTTATTTTTCGGAGTTTCTTTTAACTTAAATTGTTTTTGCGATATGTTAAAGGTTAAGTCTTTTGAATTATAATTTGGTATTGAACTTCCAGCAGGTAAAATATATTCAGCATTGTTTTCATCAATAGCAAATGAATATAGCTCCTGTAAAACATGTATTGCTTCTGGCTCATTTAATTTTTGAAATTGCTTTTCGTCTATTTCTATTAACGTTTTTTTGTCTATCCATCCCAAATAACCATCAAATGCATTTTTAACATTTGCCCAGTTACCAACCGTTCCAAATACTTCTAAATGTTCGCCAAACATAATTTGGGTAAGCATTTCACTTTTTTCTGAAGCCTCTGGTCGTAATGGAATTACTGCAGAGCAAGCAATAGCATATTTCATGTTTATTTGAATTTTAATAAGCGAAAGTAAGAAATATTATTTAATCAACTTTAAAATTGCAAATTACAATTAGTCTTGGTGGATTAAATTCAAAATTAAATAATGGTTTTTTCGCTCTAATTTTTAACTTTGTAAGTTATGAATAATAATTCTTATGAAGCAAATAATTGGTTTTCTTATAAATAACCTGAAGCGGATAGGTATATTCTTTTTGTTTTTAATAGCTATCGCTTTTATCGTATGGTTATTACCAAAAGAAACTCGTTATAAATATGAATATCAAAAAGGAAAACCTTGGTTACACGAAACATTAATTTCGCCCTTTGATTTTCCGATTCATAAAAATGAGAAAGAATTAAAACACGAAAAAGATAGTATTTTACTTAATTCACCTCCCTATTTTTCTCAAACTGAAGATGTATTACAAAAGCAAACTGAAGATTTTAAAATAAATTTTAACAACGTTTGGGATAGTGTTTATAAAGTTGATTCAACTGAAATATTAAAACTATTTGCTAAAACTGAAAATTCAAAAGATCTGATATTTTCATGGTGTCGGTCTTTATTGTCCGATATTTATAGTAATCCAGGCATTATTCAGTTCCCCGATTCATTAAAAGAATTGCAGCAAACAGCATTAATTATTTATGTACACAGGGGTAATGTGGAAGAGGAGTTTCAGTTTAACTCTTTTAGGAATCAATCTGACGCAATTACATATGCAAACAAACAAGTAAGTACTTTAATTATTGATAAATTTCAGGGTAATTCCATAATTGATAAAATTTTTAAAGAGCTTTATTTTCCAAAGTTTATTATTCCAAATACTTTTTTTGATTCTGAAACATCGCTGTTGACGAGAAGTCAGATGGTTAGTGGTATTTCTCTGTCAAGAGGTATGGTGCAATCTGGCGAAAAAATAATTTCAACAGGAGAGATTGTGACTGGAGAAAAATATAATATTCTGGAGTCATTACGTAATGAATATGAGCTTACAACATATAATCCTGCTCTTATAATTGGTCAAACTATTGCTATTCTTGTAGGAATGTTAATGATAGTATTATTTCTTTTAAATTTTAGAAAAGACATTTTAGAACATTTTACTAAAACTTTATTTATTCTGACTTTAATAGTATTTTTTATTTTTCTTGCTCGATTTGCTTTAACATGGAATGTATTAAGCATATATTTAATTCCATTTACTTTGTTACCAATTATTATTAGGGCATTTTATGATTCGCGTTTAGCATTATTTATTCATAATGTTACAATGTTGATGATAGGTTTTTTTATGCCTAATAGTTTTGAGTTTGTTTTTCTTCAGATTATTGCGGGTATGATGGCTATTTTTTCTCTGGCTAATGTTAGAAGACGTGGCCAGTTATTTATGGCGGCAATATTTATTTTTATGGCATATAGTGTTGTTTATTTCGGAATAGCTGTTGTACAAGAAGGAAGTTTTGAAAGTATGCATTGGAATAATTTTGCATGGTTTGCTGGAAACGGACTTATGATTTTAGCTGCATATCCTTTAATTTTTATTTTTGAAAAAATATTCGGATTTCTGTCTGATGTTACATTAATGGAACTTGCAGATACAAATCAGGGTTTATTAAGAACATTAGCAGAGAAAGCTCCCGGAACATTTCAACATTCAATGCAGGTTGCTAATTTGGCCGAAGAAGTAATTTTTAAAATTGGAGGGAATTCACTTTTAATTAGAGCTGGTGCGCTTTATCATGATATTGGAAAAATGGGTTTGCCTCATTTTTATATAGAAAATCAAGGGCAGGGATCAAATCCTCACGATGAAATAGATCTTGAAAAAAGTGCTGAAATAATTACCGGGCATGTCCCATACGGAATCGAAACAGCCAGAAAATTCAGATTGCCTGAGCCTGTAATTGATTTTATAAGATCGCATCATGGCAATACAAAAGTTCAGTATTTTTATAAAACCTTTATCAAGAATTTTCCAGAATCTAAAGTTGATTTGTATAAGTTTACATATAAAGGCTTGCCGCCCACAACAAAAGAAACTGCTGTTTTAATGATGGCTGATGCTGTTGAGGCTTCTGCTAGAAGTTTAAAAGTATATACAGAGCAATCAATTAATGAACTTGTAGAAAAAATTATTAGTTACCAGTTGGAAGAAAAACAATTTGATAATGCTGCTATTACTCTTAAAGAAATTTCTGAAGCAAAAGAAATATTTAAAAAGAAGCTTAAGAATATTTATCACTCTCGGATTGAATATCCAAAATAAAAAAAGACTCCACTTTCGCAGAGTCTCTTAGTCTTTATTGTTATTTGTTAATTTTATTTACTCTTATCCGGAAATGCAGGAATTTTTCCTTTATTCTGTGGCTTATCTTTTAATTCCTGTAATATAACTTCAATAGCTTTGTTTAGCTGCTCATCTTCGCCAGCAAATTCTTTTGCGGGATCGTTGTCAACAATAATATCAGGGTCAACGCCATGTCCTTCAATAATCCAATCGCTTCCATCAGCTGCATAATGCCCGAATTCTGGTTTTGTAAGATTACCACCATCAATAAAGGGAAGTGAGCCACGTATTCCAACAACACCGCCCCATGTGCGAACACCAATAATTTTACCTAACCCTGTTTTTCTGAATTGGTATGGGAATAAATCGCCATCAGAAGCAGAATAATTATTTACAAGTAATACTTTTGGACCGAGTAACATTTGTTCAGGGTTTGTGTTTCCTTCAATCTGATTTCGTGCCATACCCATAAATGCAAGCTCACGTTTTAATCTTTCAATTATCATTGGAGAAACATTGCCGCCACCGTTACCTCTGTCGTCAATTATTAAAGCTTTTTTCGCAAGTTGTGGATAAAAATATTTTGCAAATTCATTAAGTCCTTCAACACCCATATCAGGAATATGAATATATCCTACCTGACCATTTGTTGCTGCATCTACTTTTTTAATATTTTCTTGTATCCAGTTATAATAATACAAAGGGTTTTCGTCTTTTATAGGAATTACAATAACTTTTTTAGTAGCAGTTTCATTTGCTGCAGATGAAATAGTTAATTCAACTTCATGATCGGCAGTATTCCATAACATTGTGTATATGTCGGTAGTGTTTTTCACTGATAATCCATTTACAGCAGTAATAAAATCGCCAACTTTTATGTTTAGTCCTACCTCTGTTAAAGGAGATCTAAGACTGTTATCCCAATTCTGACCTTCAAGTATTTTGTCTATTTTAAAATATCCTGAAGCATCTTTAGATATTTTTGCACCAAGTAATCCTGTGTAAATCTTGTCTATTTTTGGTTTATCGCCGCCACCTGTGTATGCATGACCAATATTTAATTCGCCAATAAGTTCGCCAATTAAATAATTTAGATCGTTACGATTATTAACAAATGGCAATAAGACTGAATACTTGTCGTGCATTTTTTTCCAATCAACACCGTGCATATTTGGGTCGTAGAAAAAATCTCGCATTTGACGCCAAGCCTCATCATATATCTGTTTCCATTCGGCTTTATTATTTACCATAACCGACATGTTTGAAATATCGACTGCTTTATCAGTTTTAATTTCTGAAGAAGGGATGTCAATAATAAAAAATTTTTCATCTTTCAGTATTAACATCTTCTTATTGTTAGCAGTTATTTCATAACTTCCTATTGCACCAAGAGATGTTTCCTTTTTTTCTTTTAAGCTATATAATTTTAGTGTTCCTGTGGTTTCTTCTGTTGATGAAGTCATATAATATATTTTTTCGCCAACTTGCATTAAGCTCCAGTAATTACCACTTTTAATAGGTAATGCAACAATACGTTTTTGTATCCCATCAAAATCTATTTTAACCTCCGAAACAGTTGGTTTTTCCTCAGGTTTCTTTTCTGGAGTTACTGTTACATCAACTTCGTCATTTGTTGGACCTAATGGATTTGGTGTCGATTTTTGTAATGTTATAAAATAAATGCGTGTCATGTCAGAATATGAATGATTCCATTCAGTTTGGCTATATGTAGGATTAAAGTCGCGGTCTGATGTGAAGAATAAATATTTACTGTCAGTGCTAAAATATGGTTGATATGAATTATACCATGTGTCAGTAATTGGTGTAATTGATTTTGAAACTAAATTATAAATAAAAATCTGAGCCATTGTTGCCGTAAGTGATTTGTCTGTATATGTAATCCACTTACTGTCAGGCGACCATGAGTAATCTGTAATTTCCCATGTTTTACTCTGTGTTACATTTGTTACAGTTTTGGTATCAATGTTAACAAATTGTAAACTGAATTTTTTATCGCTGAATAAAATGTTTTTACTATCAGGCGACCATAACAAAGAGAATTTATACGTATCAGCATTTTTTGTTAATTGAATCGGGGAAGCTGAACCATCTGCTTTTTGTATGTATACTTCATATTCACCAGTGACATCAGATAAAAATGCAATCCATTTTCCATCAGGTGACCAGTATGTTGAACGTTCATGAGATCCTGAACTTAAGCTTAAATTCTTAGTAATTCCTTGTTTTCCGGGTACCGACCATATATCACCTCTGGCGGTGAATACTAAGCGGTTTCCGTCTGGAGAAATACTGCATTCACGAATGTTTTTTGAAGCATCTTTTAATTGATCTCGTCCCTGTAAAAAATCATCATTAATAAATACAGTAACTTTTGTTTGAATCTGAGTGTTTAAATCAAATGTGTATATAAAACCCCCATTTTCAAATATAATTTTACCATCACCTAAAGTAGGAAATTTAATATCATATTCTGTAAATGAGGTTACTTTCCTTGTTTGTTTAGTGTCTAGATTTGTGGCAAAAAGATTCATTGTTCTGTCTCTGTCGCTGCAAAAATATATTTCGTTTTTATACCACATTGGAAAAATATCCTGTGATACATTACTTGTAATGTTTTCTGTTTTTTTAGTTTCAAAATTGTAAATCCAAACATCATCGGCCATTCCACCTTTATAGTATTTCCAAGTTCTAAATTCACGCATAACTCTATTGAATGCTAATTTTTTTCCATCTGCGGAGAAAGAATTAAAACCACCTGCAGGTAGAGGAAGTTGTTCAGACATTCCACCATTAATTGAAACCTGAAAAAGCTGGCCAATAAAGTCGTTCCATGATTGTTTTCGTGAGCGATAAATAATATTTTTACTGTCGTTTGTCCACGATGTTACAATATTACTTGGTCCCATTCTATCTGATATATCATCACGCTCAAGAGTTGATGTGTAAGTTAAACGTTTTGGTTCACCACCTTCAGCTGGCATTAAATATACTTCTGTATTTCCATCATATTGTGCCGAGAATGCAATCCATTTGCCATCGGGTGAAAAGTGTGGAAACATTTCGTAGCCTTTATGGGTTGTCAGTTTTCTGGCTATACCACCAGTTGTTGTTACTGTGTATAAATCACCGGCATAGCTAAATACTATTTTATCACCGTTTATTGCAGGAAATCTTAATAACCGTGCCTCTTGCTGACTCATTGCTGCAAATGAGATTAAACAAAAAATGCTTAGAATTATTTTTTTCATGGTTTTATTTGATTATTTATACAAAACTAAGTTATTTTAATTGTAAGATTAAAGCATATTCGCTCAAAGTGGAAAAATCTTAAACAAACAATGTGAAATTACCAACAGGTTTTTAAAACTTAAAAGGTATTATTTAATTAAATATTATCTTTTTCCTTATCAATAATATCTTTTAAAGTAGTCTTTTTTAGTATAGCTACTGTTTGGTCTCTTATTTCTTTAACAACTGCTCTTACTCCACAATTAGTTTCATCTTTGCAATGATTACATTCTTCATAATAATTGTATGTAACACAGGGCAGAAGAGCAATAGCGCCATCAAAAAAACGTATAATTTCTGCAAAATTTACATTTTCTGGTTTTTTAATTAAATAGTATCCTCCACCTTTACCTTTTTTGCTGCTAACAATTCCCATGTTTTTAAGTTCAAGAAGAATAGTCTCTAAAAACTTTTTAGGTAATTTTTCTGCTTCGGCAATTTCACTTATTAATACAGGCCCGCTTTCGTATTTTCTTGCCAGGTAGGTTAATGCATAAAGCGAATATTGTGCTTTTTTAGAAATCATTATATTATTCTTTAATCAAAAGTAAGAAAATTATTTTATTAAAATGAATTGACTATCATCTTTTGAATTTCTTTCAATAGTTCTTCCTATTTTTTTTATAAATAGGTTATTAGTTGAAGCCAATTGTAAAATTTGTTTTTCATTTTCTGTTTCAACTGCAATTAGTAAACCACCGCTTGTTTGAGGATCGCAAATAATTAGTTTTTGAAATTCAGTCATAGTTGAAATTTTATTTCCATAACTGTTAAAATTACGTGAAGTGCCTCCTGGTATTGTGTTATTGTCAATATATTTTTCTATTCCATTAAAAATTGGTAGCGAGTTAAAATCAATTTCGGCATTAACATTACTTCCTTCGCACATTTCGATTAAATGACCACCCAAACCAAAACCAGTTACATCGGTCATTGCAATTACGCAATTTAATTTACCTAATTCTGCACCTATACTGTTTAATGTTTTCATCGAATTTATTGCAGTATTTAAATCTTCATATGTTAAAAGATTTTTCTTTTGAGCAGTAGAAAGTATCCCAATTCCCAGTGGTTTTGTTATGAAAAGAGAACAATTTGGTTTTGCACTGCAATTTTTCTTAATGTTAGCAATTGGAATTAATCCGTTAACTGCTAATCCAAATATGGGTACAGGAATATCAATACTATGACCACCAGAGATTGTTATTCCTGCTTTTGCACATGCTTCGGTAGCTCCCTTAATTACTTCTTTTGCGATATTTGCAGGTATTTTTGACAATGGCCAGCCTAAAATTGCGATTGCTAAAATAGGAGTGCCACCCATTGCGTAAATGTCGCTGAGTGCATTTATTGCAGCTATGTATCCATATTCAAATGCATCATCAACAATGGGAGTAAAAAAGTCGGTAGTGCTAATAATTGCCTGACCGTTTCCTAAGTCAAAAACTGCTGCATCATCTTTTGTTGAGTTACCTACTAATAATCGATTATCGATAATTATGGGGTTAATATTATTAAGAATTTCTTCTAAATCTTTTGGTGATATTTTACAACCACATCCAGAACCGGGACTGAATTGAGTTAATTTAATTTCCTCCATTATCGTTATTTTGTTGTAAAGTTAAAAGATTACTGTAAATTTCTTGTAATACTAAACTGTTAATTTCTAATTTGGTCACGTTGTTATTATGGTTGACATTCAAACTGAACCTATATTTTTTATCATAATAAACTAATGTTTTTAGTATTGCGTTAAAGAAATCATCTTTAATAATATAACTAATAATTACTTGAGCATGATCGCCACCAATTTTTCTTGAAATTCTATTTATAGAGTTAATTAATAATTCTTTGTCAAAGTGCGCATATTCTATGACTAACCGTTTAGCTCTTTCCTCAATATTTTTTTCAAGTAAAATAAATTTTGCTGTTTGCATTTGTTTATGAAAATTTGCAGGAATATACACGGTTCCAATTGTCAGGCTCTCATCTTCAATCCAAATGGGTTTGTTTAAGTCAAGATTTATTAATGAATTAGATAATAAATTTTCAAAATGTTCTGTTTTTGGTTGTTTTAACTGACCAAAATGGCCAAAAACTGATCCTTTATGATTTGCAAGATTTTCGAGATCTATAACCTGTTGTCCTTTTGATTTTATATAATTTAGAATCTCAGTTTTACCTGTACCGGTCATGCCTCCAATAACAATCAGTTTAAACTGTTTCTCGAAAAAATCTTTAACAAATTGTCTGTATGCTTTATATCCGTTTTCTAGAATGTAAACATTATATCCTGCTGTTTCTAATAGCCAGGCCATATTTTTACTACGCAATCCACCTCGCCAGCAATGTAGTCTGATGTTTTTTCCTTTTGCAACAATATTTACATTTTCAACAAAAGAAACTAGTTTTGATTGAACTTTTTCTAAACCAATTTTTATTGCTTCATCTTTTCCCTGTTTTACATATGCTGTTCCAACAATTTCTCTTTCTTCATTTGTAAACAGAGGAAGATTTATTGCGTCAGGAATATGGCCTTTTTCAAATTCTATTGGTGAGCGGACATCAAAAATTGGAAATCTTAGGGCTAAAAATTCTTCGGTGTTAACTCGTAAAGGCATTTTATATTTCTTATATAGTTTACAAAGATTGTAATAATAAAATGATTTGCATTTAATAAATAATTAAGTTAATAAGATTTTACTTGTAGTGGTATGTGTCAGAAAAACAGGTAGATGTAATAGTCTGGTAGGTAATTTTAATATGAATAAATTTATTAAACAATATTGCATTATTAATTGCATCATAATTTCTACTTTTGTTTCCTTAATTAAGAATTTATTAGTTTATGGCCGAAATGAAAGTAAATCAGGAAACTGCAAAAAAACTTGGTATATTACCAGAAGAATTAGAGCAGATTAAGAAATATCTTGGACGCATGCCAAATTTTACCGAATTAAGTATTTACTCGGTAATGTGGTCAGAACATGCATCATACAAAAACTCAATAAAGTTATTAAAAACATTACCTCGCAAAGGAGCACGTTTACTTGCCGAAGCAGGGGAGGAGAATGCCGGTTTAGTTGATATTGGTGATGGATTGGCATGTGCTTTTAAAATAGAATCACATAATCACCCTTCAGCAGTAGAGCCATATCAAGGAGCTGCAACCGGAGTAGGTGGAATAAACCGCGATATTTTCACAATGGGAGCTCGTCCAATTGCTCAGTTAAATTCTTTGCGTTTTGGTGATTTAAGTCTTGATCGCACAAAATGGTTACTCAAAGGAATTGTAAAAGGTATTGGTAATTATGGAAATGCATTTGGCGTTCCGGTAGTTGGTGGCGAAATTTATTTCGATGAATGTTATAATGCTAATCCTTTAGTTAATGCAATGTCGGTAGGTATTGTAAAAAAAGGAAAAGTTATTTCTGCAACATCAGGTGGATTAGGAAATCCGGTTTATATTGTGGGTTCGTCTACTGGCAAAGATGGAATTCATGGTGCTACTTTTGCAAGTGCCGATTTACATGAGAATTCTGCCGATGATATTCCAAGCGTTCAGGTTGGAGATCCATTTATGGAAAAATTACTTTTAGAAGCTAGTTTAGAATTAAATGAAACTGATGCCATTATTGGAATGCAGGATATGGGTGCAGCAGGAATTATTTGTTCAACTTCAGAAATGTCAGCACGTGGAAAATGCGGAATGAAAATTTATCTTGATAAAGTTCCATTACGCCAGAAAAATATTGAAGCATGGGAAATACTTCTTTCAGAATCTCAGGAAAGAATGCTTGTAGTAGTAAAAAAAGGACAAGAAAAAGTAGTCGAAAAAATATTCGAAAAATGGGATTTGCATTGCGCTATTATTGGAGAAGTTATTAATGAAGATAGGTTATATTTTTATTATCATGATAAATTAGTTGCAGATGTTCCTGCCGATTCTTTAGTTCTTGGTGGCGGTGCTCCTGTTTATGAGCGTGAAAGCAAAGAACCTAAATATTTTAAAGAGCTTAAGAAATTTAAAATTTCTCAGATAGAAGAGCCAGAAGATTTGAGAGCTGTTGCTGAAATGCTAACAAATGAACCAACACTTGCATCTAAACGTTGGATTTATGAGCAATATGATACAATGGTTGGAACAAAAAATATGGCAACAAATGTTCCTTCAGATGCTGGTATTGTTAATATTAAAGGAAGCGAAAAAGCTTTGGCTTTAACTGTTGATTGTAATTCAAGATATGTTTTTGCCGATCCCGAAAAGGGAACTGCAATTGCTGTTGCCGAAGCTGCCCGTAATATTGTTTGTTCAGGTGGAACACCCGTTGCTATAACAAATTGCTTGAATTTTGGTAATCCATATAATCCTGAAGTTTTCTGGCAGTTTTCCGGTGCAATAAAAGGAATGAGTGCTGCTTGTATAAAATTTGGAACACCAGTAACCGGAGGGAACGTAAGTTTTTATAATCAAACATCAATTGGAGATACAATTGAACCAATTTACCCGACTCCAACAATAGGAATGTTAGGTGTTTTGGAAGATAAAAATAATGTTATGTCATTAGCTTTTCAACATAAAGGTGATATGATTTTTCTTATAGGACCTGTTGTTGAAGATATTTCTTCTTCAGAATATCTTGTAAAATATCATAAAATTAAAAAATCACCATGTCCGGCATTTGATCTTGAAATGGAATATAAAGTTCAGCAGATTGTAGCTTATGTTATCAAAAATAAAATGATAAGTTCGGCACATGATGTTTCTGAAGGTGGAATTTATACTACACTTTTAGAATCTGCAATGCCAAACGATTTAGGTTTTGATATAACAACATCAGCTGAAGTAAGAACCGATGCATTTTTATTTGGTGAGTCGCAAAGTAGAGTGGTTGTTTCGGTAACACCTGCAAAAGAAGATGCATTTATTGATTTTATGATGGATCAGAAAGTTGGATTTATGGCTCTTGGTCATGTAACAAAATGTGAATTAAGAGTTGATGATGTGTCTTATGGCTTTATTAGAGATCATAAAAAAGTGTACGATACTGCTATTGAAAAGCTTATATAGAAGCTGGTTTGAATTTTAAACCAAGTTAACATGATGATAAATACATTTACCATAAAATCAATTTATTTGCCCTAACCCTAAAGGGAATAAATTGATTTTCAACACTCCCTTTAGGGCGGGGTAAATGTTGAAAATCATAACAGAGTATAGTATTTTAAAATAATCAAAACAGTTTCTGATATTGGAACAAAATTTAATTGTAGAGAAGAATAAAGAAAATGTGGCGTCGATGTTTGATGACATTGCGCCGTCTTATGATTTTTTAAATCATTTTCTTTCATTGAATATTGACAAGGGCTGGAGAAAAAAAGCAGTTAAAATTCTTTCTTCCTATACTCCGAAATCAATTTTAGATGTTGCTACGGGTACAGGCGATTTAGCTATTGCAATGTTAAAATTAAATCCTGAAAAGATTACCGGAATTGATATTTCGAAAGAAATGCTAGAAGTTGGAAAAAAGAAAATTACTGAAATTGGTAAACAGCAGATAATTGATCTACAACAAGCAGATGCTGAAAATATTCCTTTTGCTGAAAATACTTTTAATGCAGTAACAGTCGCATTTGGTGTAAGAAATTTCGAACATCTGGATAAAGGAATAAAAGAGATTTATAGGGTACTTGCTGTTAATGGAGTTTTTTTAATTCTTGAATTTTCTCGTCCTAAGAATAATTTTTTAGGGTGGCTATTTAAATTTTATTTCGGACAAATTCTTCCATTAATAGGTAGGTTGTTTTCTAAAAATAAAGTAGCTTATAAATATCTATTTCAGACTGTTCAGCAGTTTCCAAGCGGCGATGAAATGAAAAATAAACTTTCATCTTTAGGATTTAAAAACGTTTCTGCTAAAACATTATCAATGGGTATAGCAACAATTTATACTGCTTCAAAATAATATTGGATTATGTCCGTTTTACTATCTTTGCTGAAATATGCCTAAGTATTCAAAATTAATCATATTACTTTTTTCGTTTTATTCTGGCATAATTTATAGCCAAACAATGAGGCCATTAAACTTGCCAAAGTATGATATTATGCCTTTGCATTTTGGAATGTCGCTTGGTATTAATCAAATGGATTTTACTATTCATAATTCAGGAAAATTTTTAACTCCGCTTATTGATTCTGTGTATTCTATTGAAAATAAACCTTTAGTTGGTTTAAATATTAATATTGTTTCTAATTATAATTTTCATAAAAATTTTGCATTAAGATTTTTACCTGGATTGAATTTTGGTCAACGCGATTTATATTATTGGGTTAGAAAAGATTCAACTTATTATACTCATGTAATGAAACTTGAATCGACTTATCTTGATTTACCAATATTGTTTGAGTATAAAGGAAAAAGATTAACTAATTTTCGGCCATATTTAATTGGTGGAGCAAGTTTTAAGATTGATTTAGCAGCTCAAAAGAAAGTTAAAGAAGAAGATAAACCAAAAATACGATTGAGTAGAACAAGTGTTTATTATGAAGTTGGATTTGGTACCGATTTTTTTCTTGAGTATTTTAAATTTGCTTTAGAAATTAAATATGTAGTTGGAATTAATAATGTACTTGTTCCTGATCCAACTCAATTCTCAGAAGCTATTGATAGAATGAACAGTAAAATGATTATGGTCTCACTTACTTTTGAAGGTAGCGATATTCGTGTTTTTAAAATTTTTAATCGCAGAAGTGGTAAATGATTAAGCAAGTTGACTTAGTGCTCTCGCCTGCTGATGCTGCAAGAACTAATTCGCATTTAGGTTTTATAACAAAAAAACTTAAAATTAACAAAACGCAAGTTTCGTTTTTTAGACTTGAAAAAAAATCTGTCGATGCAAGGCAACGTGATATTAAAATTCAGCTAAGATTTATTGTCGTTGTTGATGAACCAGGGTATAGTCCGGCTAAAATTATTTTTAATCAACAAAATGTAAGTAATGCTAAAGAAGTTGCTGTTGTTGGTGCTGGTCCGGCAGGATTATTTGCCGCATTACAACTAATAGAGTTAGGTTTTAAGCCAGTGATATTTGAACGAGGCAAAGATATTCATGAACGTAAGCGTGATATTGCTACAATACACAAAAGTCAGATAATAAATCCTGAATCTAACTATTGTTATGGCGAAGGTGGTGCAGGAACTTTCTCTGATGGAAAATTATATACACGTTCTTCAAAACGTGGAAATGTAAACAGAATTTTAGAATTATTTTATTTGCACGGAGCCGATGAAAATGTTTTATATGAAGCACATCCACATATAGGGTCAGATAAGTTGCCAAAAGTAATTGAGAATATAAGATTCCGAATTATTGAGGCTGGGGGTGTATTTTATTTTAATACTCACGTTAAAGAAATTATAATAAGGGATAAACAAGTTAATGGTATATTGTTAGGCAATGGTTCTGTTTATACAGTAAATAACATTATTCTTGCAACCGGTCATTCTGCAAGAGATGTTTATAGAATGTTATTTGCAAATAATATTTTAATTGAATCAAAGGGATTTGCAATGGGTGTTAGAATTGAGCATCCTCAAAATATAATTGATAACATTCAATACCATGGTTTTCCCCGAGGTGATGAATTGCCAGCGGCATCATACAGCATAGTTCAACAAGTTAATGGGAGAGGGGTGTATTCTTTTTGTATGTGTCCGGGTGGATTCATTGTTCCGGCTGCAACAACAAATGGAGAAACTGTTGTAAATGGAATGTCGGCTTCAAAAAGGAATTCGCCATTTGCTAATGCAGGATTTGTTACGGAAATTAGAGATGAAGATTTAACTGATTTTAAAAAGTTTGGTGTTTTGGCAGGACTAGAATTTCAATCGTATTTGGAACAACTTGCATTCCATAATGGTGGCGGTGGATTGATAGCACCAGCACAAAGAATTATTGATTTTCTTTTAAAAAGAACATCCACAACTTTACCAGAAACTTCTTATATATCTGGTATAGTTTCATCGGACATTCATAAATGGATGCCGAAATTTATTTCAGAGAACATTGGAAATGCATTACAAATGTACAGTCAGCGAACAAAAGGTTTTCTTTCAGAGAATGCAATTATGGTAGGTGTTGAGAGCAGAACTTCTTCACCGATACGAATTCCACGAAATCCAGATACATTAGAACATGTTGAAATTAAAGGATTGTACCCATGCGGTGAAGGGGCAGGATATGCCGGTGGCATTGTTTCATCTGCAATGGATGGAATGAATGTGGCAATTAAAATTGCTGTTGGAATAACAAATTGAAAATATTAAATAATTTTGGCGAGGACGCCAAAACTAGTATGAGTTTGTTTCTTGAGGACACGAACCATGGAAATAGAGACGCCAAAACCAATAGGGAAATAATTGGTCTGTAAGCCACAGACCTTGGTGGTGGGAGAGGACGCCAAAACCATAAGGAGTTTAACAAAAAAAAAACTTTTAATTATCCATTTTCTTAACAAATTGCTTCTTTACTACATTTAGCAATTTTTCTGAGTCAACAGGCTTAGTTAAGAAATCAATAAAGCCTTCATTAAGTATTCTGTCTTTATCGCTTTTAAGAGAGTATGCACTCTGAGCTATAAAAGGAATATGAGCATACTGATTGTATCTTTTAACAATTTCTTTTTTAAGTGTAATACCTTCCCAATTTTCTGGAAGATTAATATCTAAAATTACAATATCAAATGCTTTGTTATTTGCTATTCTTTCACTTATCATTAATAGTGCTTCTTCGCCACCATAGGCAAGCGAAACGTTACCCACAGATTCAAGAATAGTTTGTAAGAAAAGTGCATTAAATTTATCGTCTTCTACTAATAGTATCTCATATCCTTTTACAAAAACATCATTATCCGGTATTATAACACTATGTAGCGAAATTTGTGAGCTTGTATTTGCAATGTCTTTTGCAGTAGAAATATATATGTAAACAGTAGTTCCGGAATCTTTTTTACTCGAAATTTCAATTCTTCCGTTCATTAATTTCATTAACCTTTTTGCAAGTGGAAGTCCTAGTCCAGCGCCTTGATATAATCTGGCATAACCCATACTTTCCTGTCTGAAAGTTTCAAATATATGGGGAATATAATTTTCATCAATTCCAATTCCTGTATCTGTAATTTTTACATAAACTTCGCCAGAACCTATGTTATATCCGGTAGAGATTTCGATTTCACCTTTAGCTGTATATTTAACTGAGTTATCGATTATATCTGCAACCACTTTGGTTAAGATATCGTAATCAGCAATAATATTTTGATTCTCAGCAAGATTTAGTGTTAGTTTTAATCCTTTTTCGTTTATTACAAATCTAAATAAATCGGCAGCATTTCTAACTATTTTGTTGACATCAGCAAATCCCATATTTATTTTAAAATCGTTTGCTTCAATTCTGCTGATATCTAAAATATTATTTAATAAATTTAAAAGTCTGTGTCCGCTTTGTTGTATTCCTTCAATGTACTTTGTTATATTCGACTCGTGATTATCGGGTATTTTATTCCTCATTACTTCTGCAAGCCCGATAATTGCGCTTAAAGGTGTGCGTATTTCATGATTTATATTTGCAAGAAATGCATCTTTTAATAAATTGGCTTCTTCTGCTTTTTTGTAAGCAAGTTTAACTTCGTGTAATACTTTTTCTTTTTCATTAATTTCAGACATTAACTCAGTAGTACGTTCCTGAACTCTATTGTCAAGCTCTTCGTTAACCGATAATAATTCTTCGTTAATATGTGCAATGTGAACGTTTTTTTCTTCTAATACCTTTCGTGATTTATGTAGAATTTTAGATCTGATAAAAAGCATTAATAATATCAAGAAAATTAAAATGATAACTAGTAAAAGAGCATATTTCATTGAGATTTGTTCTGCTATTTCTTTATCTTTCTTTTGACTTTTTAGTCTGAGATTTTCATTTTCTTTTTCTTTTTTTTCTGAATTATATGCAGCATCTAATTCTAAAATTCTTTTAGCATTATCTTCATTAAAAATGCTGTCTTTTAAATTTGTAAATTGTTTATAATATTTTAAAGAGGTTTTAAGATCATTTTTTATTTCATAACATTCCGAATAAGTTTTTAAAATGTCTTTTTGTAAGTCTCTTAAATTACCTTTTACGGCTAATGGCATTGCTTCATTTAAAAGATCTATTGCTTTATCTGGATTCTTTTTAATGTTATTAATTATTGCAATATTATTTAAAGTATTTGCTGTGCCATAATTGTCATTTATTTCTGTCATTGTTATTAAGGCATCATTATAATTTTTTAATGCTAAATCATAATTGCCAATTATTCTATATATATCACCAATATTGCCCAATGTATTTGCAATTGTTCCTTTTTCTTTTAGTTTCCTTTTAATGATAAGTGATTCGTTATAATAACTTAGTGCTTTTTCGTTTTCGCCAAGTCTTTTGTATATTATACCTAGATTATTTAAAGTATAACCTATAGATTTTTCGTTGTTAGATTTTTTGTAATAATTTAAAGCTCGGGTACAGTATTCGTATGCTTTATCATATTCTTCAAGGTCTTTGTATAATAATCCTAAATTATTGCAACTTTGTGCAATTCTATCTCCGTAAGAGCCGTTATTTGTGGGTTTTTCGACAAGTTTTAATGCTTTTATAAAGTATTTCATGGCTTCATCGTAAAGCCCCCATTCGTTGTAGATAGAACCTATTCGGTTTAATGTTATACAAAGGTTATTAATATCTTTATTGTTTTCATATTTTACTTTTACAAGCTGAAGATATGTAAATGCTTCTTTTTTATTGCCAATAAAGTAAAATGCTTTCCCCAGTAAGTCTAAAATTTCAGTTTCGTTTTTTTCTGCATGTTCATTTCTTGAAGCTTCTAAGCATAACCTGCCGTATTTAATTGTTGAATCAATACTGTTTGGAAAAGAAGCATTTGCCTTTATTAATAGCTGAGAAGAAGTTAAACTAATCTCTTCTTTGGTATTATTATTCTGATTAGTTTGACTAATAGCATTATAATTAAATGATGAAAAGACAATAGCAATCAACAAAAACAATATGTAGTACTTAGTTTTCAAATGTTTGGGAAGAGTTGTTCGGTTTCAAAAGCTAAAGTAATAATAAACTTATTACAATACAAAAAAATAAAGATTTATTGACGAAATAAATCTAAAAAAATAGGGTAATGATCGCTAAACCCACCATGGTATTTGAATCCAATAAAAGTACGAAATGGTTTATCGCCAATAAAAGCTTCATCTGGTTCTGTTAAGAAATCAACTTTAAAAACTTTTGCATTATCAAGAGTTGTATATATAGAGTTGTTTTTCATTAATAAAGATGAAGAAACCATAATCTGATCAATTAAACCCCATTCGCCTTGGTATTTTAAACTTCCCATGCCTTTCTTTTCTTTCATATACCATGCAAGGTTGTAAATCTGACCAGGTACAAGCGAATCGTAATTGTGTCCAGCATTTAACATTTCTGTTATACTTGTATTATCTGGTTCGTCGTTAAAGTCGCCCATAATAATAATATTACTTAATGGGTTTGATGCAAAAATTGAATCAATTTTATTTCTTAAAATCTTTGCAACTGCCTGACGGTTCATGTCCGATTCTGTTTGCCCGCCTAGTCTAGATGGCCAGTGATTTACGAAAATATTTAATGTGTCGAAATCCTTGGTATATCCTTTTGCATAAAGAATATCACGTGTTTTCTTTGTAGTATCGAATGAAAAAACGACCTTCAAA
The DNA here is from genome assembly GCA_903837285.1 of uncultured Bacteroidota bacterium. GTDB lineage: Bacteria > Bacteroidota > Bacteroidia > Bacteroidales > GWA2-32-17 > GWA2-32-17. Next base: position 42,395 of record CAILUD010000171.1, read on the forward strand.
AACTGACTATTTATTAATTTGAATTTGTCGCTTCTGTAAAGTAAAGCAACATCAATTCCTCGTGCATCGGGTGATTCTTTATGTACAATCTCGTAATTTCGCCATTTTAGAGGTGTGCTTTTTAATAAATCTCTTAATACAAATTCGTTTTCAACTTCATAAAGACCTATAATTTCTGGTAATTCCCAGCCACCAACAGCCGATAAAACTTTATAAATTTTATTTTGTTTGTCTTTATACTTATTCCATGTCCAAAAATGATTTCCTTCTGGTGTAAAATCTTCATCATTTTTTAAACTATCGTTAAAAGGATCGAAATAGTTTTCTACATTATATGATACAACTCTAAAGTAACCACGCTGATCGTTATAATCTAATTTATCTACACGTTTATCGGTTTTATCCTGCACTTTGCAGGCAATAACAATTAACACTAATATTGATAAGTAAATTATATTTTTCATTTGTTATCTTGCCTTTCGTATGCGCCAAGGTCGGGTAATCCAAAGCTAATTCTACTATTTTGTAAAATATCAGATGGGTAATTACCGCCTATAGTAAGATCACCTTTATCTTTTGCATATGCCAAAGTATCAAGTGAAAAATCGCCAGTTGATGGATTTTTAATTCCTGGCAAATTATTTTTATAAATATTTTCCCAATGAGCAAAATTAGAGGTAGCTACAGTGTCGGCTATTTTTAATAATGAGTTTGTGAATTTATAATTAAAAGTACTTGAGGCATTGAATGCATCAAAAACGATTTCATTTTCCAGACTTCCATATATAATACAGTTTCCGAAAGTCGCATTATTTAATGGTCTAACATGATAATTACCATTAATATCCTGATAGTAATTATTTAATATTAATGAAGGAGTTTGTCTGTTGGCATATGGCCATGAATTATAAATTGTGCAGTGGTAGAATTCGTAACTTCCTCCAATTGTTAGTGCTAATGCATATTGACCACAATTCGCAATCACACAATTCCATGCTTTAATATTTGTGCCTTGTCCAAATATTCCAACTGCATTCATATTTAAAATTTTGGAATTGGAAATTTCAACTGTATAGTTAGAATTTGCCATTGTATCAGATTGAATGCCAATAATTGCATTTTTAATTTCACAAAAATCGAGTCGGTTATCCTTACTGCCCGAAACAAAATAAATACCGGCCCATTGCCCAGGAACATCGTCATACCAATGCTCAAGTCTGTCGTTTCTAAATACTATTGGTTCTGTAGGGCCGCTGCTTGTGGCTATAAGTGTGCCTTTAACATACATTCTTGAACCATGATGAAAATATATTTTTGTGCCAGATGCAATTGTTAAAGTAATATTTGAGTCAACCAGCATTGAGTTATATACCAAATATGGTTTTAAGCTATTCCATGTTGTATTTGTTGATATGGTTCCGCTTGCATCATCGCCGTTTATTAAATTTACATCCTGGCCACAAGCAACTAAGTCAATGTCCTGAGGAGTTCCATTGGTAATAAAAACAATTGAATCCTGAACTATCATTGGATTATTTGTATTATTAGGATCGACATGAACTTCTACAAAAATATAAATGCTGTCATTTGCTTCCATTTCGATATCGGTAACAGTTCTTGCGCTTACACCATTAATGTTTAATCTGAAAAATGAATTATTTCCTTTAGCTAGAGAAATTGAGGAAATTTTAATGGATTTATTGTAAGGATTGTATACTTTAAAACTTTGTGTTGCTGAACCTACTGTTGTAAAAACGGTATCAAATTTAACAGTGTCAACAGAAAATTTTAATTCTGCACCTGCATCAGTAAAAAATTTTTCTTTTTTACATGCAATAATGGATATAAAAACTAGTGAAACAAGTATTAATATTTTTTTCAATTGCATATCTTACTTAATCTAACGGTAAATGTAAACAAAAAAAATGCTGTTTTATTATGTGACTTTAGAATTAAAAATAAGATTTAAAAAATGTTAAAAAATAGAATAGCAGAGCAACCATAAAATAAGTTTTACTGTCTTAGAGTTATAATAGTAGTTTTTTCCATAAAGTTTTTAGGGGTTGGCGCTAAGGTCGAAAGGCTTTAGCGCTTTTTTATTGATTACCTGTCGAAATCTAAGTTTAGTCTGTCTTTCATTTTTAAAACAGAAGGATTCATTTGTGCAAAAAACTGATACTTTTCAATATCGGTATATGGTTTTGCACTTTCGTTTTCGCTCTGTTCGGTAACTTCTACTTTTAAAGATATAGTATTGTTTTTAAGAACCTGTTTTAAGAAAAATAATATTTCGTCGTGCAATTTTTTTAACTCGTCTTCTTGAGATTTATTAATCGCAGGAACAATTATCTGATTGTTTTCTGAGAGTTTTGGAATGTTTGTTTTTAGTAATGGGCTTATTCTAACTGCATTGCCTTTTGTCTCTGCAAATTGTAGCCATGCTATTTCAAGTTCACTGTTTGTAAATGGCGTGTTAATATTTGCATCGGTTGTATTTACAGCAGATTGACTATTTGTAGTTTCTTTTTCTGATTTTTCTTCATTCAAAGCCTTTTTAATAGTAAAGCTTTTTGGTTTGGAGTTATCTTCAGCATTATAATCAACTTTTTCTTCCTTAACAATGGATGGGATTATTTTTTCAGGAGCTTTAACTGTTGGCGTTGTGCTTTGTTGTATCGGATTATTTACGGGAGTTTCTGTTTTAATATTTACAGTATTGACTTTATTTTGGTTTGTATTTGAAGCTACATTATTTACATGATTTGTTGAAATAAATCCCGATAAATTACAGATTTTAACTAAAGCTAATTCAACATGTAATCTTTTGTTATGACTATTTCTATAATCAATATCACATTGGTTGCTAATTTCTAAAGCTTTAAAAAGGAAGTCAACAGAAACCTGATTTGATTGATATTTATATCTTTCGGCAATTGCTTTTCCTACTTCAAGTAATTGAATTGTAATTTGATCTTTACAAACTAAAAGATCGCGGAAATGAGCTGCTAATCCCGTTATAAAAAATTGCGATTCAAATCCTTTTGAAAGAATTTCATTAAAAATAATTAATGATTGAGAAATATTTCCAGAAATAAAATTTTCGGTAAGCTTAAAATAATAGTCGTAATCGAGAACATTTAGGTTTTCAATTGTTTTATCATAAGTAATTTCGTTTCCGCAAAAACTTACAATCTGATCGAAAATAGATAAAGCATCACGCATTGCACCGTCAGCTTTTTGTGCAATTACATTTAATGCTTCAGGTTCAGCAGTTACACTTTCACTATCTGCAACAAATTGCAAATGTCCGGCAATGTCATTTATGTTTATTCTGTTAAAATCAAAAATCTGGCAACGTGAAAGTATAGTAGGAATAATTTTTTGTTTTTCTGTAGTTGCTAAAATAAAAATAGCATGTGCAGGAGGTTCTTCAAGTGTTTTTAAAAATGCATTGAAGGCATTCGCACTTAGCATGTGAACTTCATCAATTATATAGACATTATATTTTCCTAGTTGTGGAGCAATTCTAACCTGATCGGTCAGGTTTCGCATTCCATCAACAGAGTTGTTTGAGGCTGCATCTAATTCGTGTATGTTAAACGAACTTGATTTGTTAAAACCCAAACATGAATCGCATTTATCGCATGGCTCAATATTTTCGGTTGGGTTAAAGCAATTAATTGTTTTAGCAAAAATTCTTGCACAAGTTGTTTTGCCAACACCACGCGGACCACAAAATAAATAGGCGTGAGCTAAATGTTTTGTTTTAATAGAATTTTTTAAAGTGGTGGTGATAGACTCTTGACCAACTACAGTTTTAAATGTGTCGGGACGGTATTTTCGTGCAGAAACAATAAATTCGGCCATGTAATTTCTTATTTTCTCAAAGATAATAAATCCCTAAAAATATTTCAAAAAAAAGAGGCTTTCTCTTTCGGGAAAACCTCTAAAAATTTAAAAATATTTTAATTAGTTTGGTTTAACACTTAGCCTAACAGGGGTTAACTCCCATGTTGCTACATTTGAAGTAGTGCAAGTATATTTAAAAGCGAAATGTACATTTGTTCCATTTATACCAGACAGATCGATATTGCCAGATGGAGTAAATTGCCATGTTGGTGAAAGCGGAGATAATATAGCCGTGGTAATTTCTGTCCATGTAGCTGCATATGGATCACCTGTACCCGAGTAATCTGTAGAAGTATAAACTTTTAAACTTCCATCTCCGGTTACTCCGTAATTCATAGCGCTTGAAAAACTCAATGTTTCTGAGTTGTAATTATCAAAATTTATAGAAGGACTTATTAACCAATCTTCATTAGCATAATATGAACCTGAATAACCAGATATTTTAGCACCATAAGAGGATGCTCCCCATATTTGATTTCCTAAAACACTAAATTGAGTGAAAGAGCCAAGTGTGGAAGTAAAACTTTCATTAACAATATTAATTGGATAAATAATAGTATTATCCCAGTTTTGAAGGTCATTTAAATCGCGAATATAAAATTGTTTTGCTCCGCTGTATTCGCTTAAAATACCAACTATACTTCCTTGTCCTTTTGGCATAAGATCAGCTCTGAAATTTGCATATCCGCTATTTCTAAGGATAATTGAATTACCTGCAGAGTCTAATATTGTGCGATTTGTTGTAACATTAACATCAGCATAAACACTTCCAACTTCTGCAAAATGTACTTTTTCTAATTTTACAAGCATATTTAAATTGGCGTCTCCTCCAACAATAGAAGGTATTGTGCGAATAATTGGTATTGGTGGATTTCCAGGTAAACTGTCGTTAAAAATATGTGAATTAATTAAAACTTCAGGAATACGACCAATAGTTCCCCCATAAGTATAACCAATTTGAGGCACTCCTCCATAAACTCCAAGATACAATCCTTTTAATTTAACAAAAATTCTTTGTCCTTTTTTAAAATTTGTGTACAAACTGGTTTTGTCAACTGCAATTTGAATTCCAGCTGTATTGTCTTGTAAGTAAATTGTTTTATAAATATTTCCCGATTCATCATCAGCATTAACAATACCTTGAATTATTGGGTTTACAATAGTATCAGTACCAATTATCATAGTATCACCAATTGTAACAAACCCAGTAGAAGCTAATTTTAATTTAGCTATTGTTAAGTTTGAAGTAAAATCAACCTTTGGTGTTACTAGATCTGGGGTGCTGTATTTTTCCTTTACACAGCTATTTAGTAATATTACTCCTAATGAAAATAAAAGGATGTAAACTTTTGTTGTGTATTTCATATTGTTATTTTAATGAAGTTTTTACTTTGATTTAATAATGCATTATAGCGCATCTCCTGTTATTTTTATTTTTGTTAATTCCCATGTAGGAACTGCCGAGGTAGTACATAAATATTTAAATGCGATATAAACATTTGTGCCTGTTATACCAGATAAATCAATAGGACCTGAACTTACCCATGTAAAGTTACCCAACGATAATGAAACAGGAGTTATTTCAACCCAAGTAGCTAGATTCGGATCACCTGTGCCAGTGTAGTTATTCGAGGTAAATACTTTTAATGAACCATCACCTGCATTACCGTATTTAGTAGCCGAATTTAAGCTTAAAGTTTCGTTTTTATAAATATCAAAGTTAACAGGTTTACTTATTAACCAATCTTCGTTTGCATTATACGATCCCGAATAGCCCGTCATATTTGCATAAGTTGTTCCACTATATGATGATGCAGCCCATATCTGTGCGCCTGTAACGCTATATTGTGTAAATGAACCGAGCGAATCTTTGAAAGACTCGTATACTAAATATATAGGAGCGTATGGAGTGTCAAGTTTTTCTTTAATGCACCCTGTTAGAATACTTAAGCCTAGTGAAAAAATTATAACCGATATTTTAAATGAATGTTTCATATACGTTTTGCTTTTTAAAGATTAGTTAAAATCTGAAAGACAACATTAAAAAATAAGTACGACCATAGCCATAGTATAACTTTGGTGGAAATTTATTTATAGCAGTTGGCTCAAATCTTAATTGTTCGTATCCGCCAGTAATAAGGTCTTGGTTATTGAGTATATTGTTTAAATTAAAATTTAATCCAATGTAATAGTTTTTAATTTTCCACGATTTGCCAATTGAAAGGTCTACAGTATAGCCAGCATCTAGTTTAATTTGTTTGGTTGCTTCGTTAATTAACGGATCACCAAGACCTACATCCATTTGTTGCATTGCTATTTCTGTTCTACGTGCTGGACCAAAATCTAAATACATTTTATCAAAGTAATTAAAACCTGCACTAAAGAACCAATATTTAGAATTATTGTATTTTAAAGTAAAGTTACCAGCATTTTGTGGTCCTGTTGGAACGTAGAAATATCTCTGATAAATAGTATTTACCTGATTTGGTGCTGATCCATTTTCAACAGTTAGGGTTTCTAATGGGCGATTTGTGAATCTGTAATTGCCAATATTTGCTGCTGCTGAGGCAGTTATTTCTTTTGTGAGTTTAATGTCTGCACCTAATTCGATACCCTGATGTATTTTGTCAATTCCTTGTAAGGATATTTGAACAAAAGTATTAAGAATGTCGTCATAATAGCTCTTTACATCAGTTTGATTATTAAAAGAAGTTTCGTAAGCTGTAATACGAGCATTTATTTTTTCGCCTTTGTAGATATAGCTTAATTCGCCACCAAATACTACTTCGTTTTCAAGATTTGGTAATATATTGTTACTTACACGTGGAGATGAAAATGAGTTTTCTGGTAATGGTGATTTAGTATAATAAGTTGCATTAGCTACAAAATATTGACGACCACTTAATTTATAAGTAATTCCACCTTTTGTTAAATAATTTATGAAGTTTAATTTTTCACTTTCTCCTAATGAGTTTTCAGCATAACGACCGTTTTTCATATTTCCCTCACGCCAGAAAGAAGAATTAGATACTTGAAGTCCAAAATAGAAATCAATTTTGTTATATTTAAACTGACTTAATCCCCAAAGTTGTGCCTGATTAAAATGTAAATTATAATCATAACCGAATTTATCTCCAACCTGAATTTGTCTGTTTGGATTATTTAAATCATTTTGCATTGCATTTGGATCGCTTGGAAAATCTCTTTCGGCAAATTGGTCAACATCTAACCAATAATTTGCTCCAAGTAAATCAGACATTACCTTAAAATAATGTGTGTTGCTTGAAATAGCCATTAAACCACCATTAAGTGTAATGTTATCATTTATTTCATGATTAATAAAAGAATGAAAGCTTAGTTGCTTGTTGTCTTTTCTTTGTTCTTCTACAACATATCTTGCAGATTGACCTGCTCCATTTGCTAAGTAGTTTGTTTGATATAACTCATCCCAGTTAATCTGGCTAACTGATTGGTCGTTGGCCCAGTTGTCAGCCATTAGTGAAGGAATTACACCTGCTACATTTGTATCAGCTAATTGATAACTTGGTAAATATCTGTAATAATCCGGGCGAGGGTCACTTGCATTATACCAGTTTAAAGCAGTAGTTCCAAATCTTCCAAATGAATAACCTACAGAAGTTGTAAGTTTTGTGCCAGCATTAATTTTAAAATTATCAGTTAACATAACTGAAGGTTGATGAACGTTACGAATTTTAGCGTTTCTTATTTCGCCACCTTGTAACCCCCAGTTAGGATTATAATAATTTGAACCAGTTAAATTGTAAGCTTCTTGAACAGCACCTGCCTGCATTGCCCTTTTATAAGGTGAACCTAAAAATGTAATTGCCAAACTTTGTTTTTCTGAAAGTTTCTTTTCTGCTGCCGCAAAATATGAATAAGCGTCATATGAAGTGCCATCAACGTAACCGTTAATTGCCCATCTTTTTGAACCACTTAACACAAATGCCCAACCGTTTTCTTTCATGCCAGTTGCATAGGTATACATTAATCTATGGTCATATGATTTATTTGCAATAGCATAAGAAAGGTTACTTTGTTTCCTGATTTGTGCAGCACAAGTATTAATGTTTGTTTCACCACCAATTGTTCCAATTGCATAACTTGATGGATTTAAGCCATGATGACTGTCCTTGTTTTTTGTTACATTATTTAAACCACCCCATTCTGAATAAGAAGCACGACCGTTTTCAGGATCGTTTAAAGGTAGTCCGTTCATATACATCATAATGTCGGCTCCATCATAGCCTCTAATTCTAAAATTTCCAGCACTCAAAGAATAAGATGAAGCATTTACAAATGCATCACTGGCTGAGTGGAGTAAACCAGAAACAGATTGTCCCGATTTATCATTTTCAAAATCAGAATCAGATAAAGTTATTTCAGCAACACCACTACCTTCTGCGTTAGAACTTTTTGCACTCATTCCTATCTCACCAAGATCAATTCCGTTTTCTGGAACTATAACATTTGATGTATAAGGCGCTAAATCTTCAGAAACGATAGTAATTGAATACTCACCGGGAGTAACTGATAATTCGAAATTACCTTTTGCATCGGTTTTTGTTTCGAAAGTTTGTATACTAACTGTAACACCTGGTAAAGGTTGTTTTGTTTGACTGTCAACAGCGCGGCCCTTAACAGTTGTTTGCGCAAAGCTTTGCCCTATTAAGCAAAACGAAAGCATTAAAAAAGATATAAATTTCATTCTAAATAATTTTTCAAAAATGGAAAAGGACGACAAAGGTATGGAAATAGTTAATGCAAAATGTGAATTTAATGCTAAATGTTTTAAGCTGTAGAATACCAGTTAATAAGGCTTGTGAAATTTATCTTTTTTAATATTTCTAACTGTTAAAAAGCATAATGATTGTAAGTTTCTTTTAAACTTTTATCGTTTTTGTCAATTCTTTTAAATTTAGAATTTGTGTGTTTTTTAAAATTCATGTAAGTTTGCATTAAACAAACTATTAAACCTATGAAATTACTTTTTTCATTATCAATTTTATTGATTTTTATAAGTTCTTTATTTTCACAAACAAGAACTTCTATAGCAAATGGAAACTGGACTATGCCAACTACATGGGATTGTATGTGTGTGCCTACTCCGGGAAATAACGTTATTATTAATCATACTGTAACTTTAACAACTAACTGGGGACAGTCAAGCGGTTCAATTACTGTTAATGCGGGTGGTTCATTAATTCAAGATGCTAGCCCGCGAGCATTCGGACAGGCAGGTGGAAGTTTTACTAATGCAGGAACAGTTACACTTTCAAAAATGGGTTTTAATGGTGGTACAGTTACAAATTCGGGCACACTAAACGCTAATGACAGTTTGTATTTGGCTATAGATTTAATCAATACTGGTTCTGTTTATTCTGCAAATCTTTTTAATTCTGCTTCGTTAACTAATAGTGGTGCAATGAATGGAACTAATTTTTTTAATAATGGTACTTTTATAAATAGTACAAGTATTAATTTTATTAACCATTTTAATAATTCTCTTTCGTATAATAATGGTATTTTAAATTTTACAGATTATACTAATGCCGGAAAATTTTATAATAATACTTTTGGTAATATAACTATTAATGGTGATTGTACTAATGGAGATTCACTTAACCATGATGCTCACTGGTATAATAATGGTTCAACATTGATAGTAAACGATTTTACAAATATTGATACTCTTGATGCTGGTATTAATACAAATAGATTTTGTGTAGGCCACAATAGCGTTAATTCGGGAAAAGTAATAGGAATTCTAGATTTTTGTTGTTTGCCAACCGGTACTTTTGGTATAAACACTGGTACTATTGCACCAACAGTTGTTAATTGTTTAAATAGTGGAAATTGTTTCTCTGAAATTAAAGAAAACCTTAAATCAGAAATCAGTATTTTCCCAAACCCCATTAAAGAATCTTTTACGATTAATTCTAATAATACTTTAATTGAATCTATCGAAATTATTGATGTTTTAGGAAAAGTTGTTTATTCACAAAAAGTAAATTCTTCTGAAGAAATTTTAATTTTAAGAAATAATATTCCTTTGGGTTTGTATATTATAAAAACAAATTCGGCAGATAAATCTTTTACTTCAAAGGTTTTGTTCGAGTAGTAGAAACCTAACAGGTTTTTGAGACCTGTTAGGTTTTTACTACAGGTAATTTTTTTTTATTAATTTCGTTGTTTATTAAAACTAAAATAAAATGCGAAATTTATTAGTCTTAATTATAGTTGTAATAGTTTCAATACCTGCAATATTTGCTCAAAATGTCGGACAAAAAGCTGATACAGCCAAGTTAATAAATTATACCGATATTCAGGGAAATCGCCAGGGAAACTGGCATAGAAAATTTGCAAACGGAAAAACAGCTTTCACTGGTTACTTTGTGACTAATAAATTAATAGGCGATTATAAGAGATATTACGAAAGTGGAACTTTAAAAGCATATGTAAAATATAATAAAACAGGAACTGTTGGCTATGCTGTTTTATACTGGGATAGCAGTAAGAGAATGGCTGACGGAAAATATATTAATCAAAATGTAAAAGACAGTATCTGGAATTATTATGGAACGGATGGTATTTTAAAAGCATCCGAATCTTATAAGGCAGGATTAAAAGATGGTGTTTCTAAAAGCTATTATCCAAGCGGAAAGCAACTAATGATACTAACTTATAAAGATGGAAAGAAAAATGGTGTATGGAAAACACTTTATGAAGATGGTGTAGCACGATTTGAAACAAAACATGTTAACGATAAACGAGATGGCCCTTTTAATGTTTATTACGAAAATGGGAGAATATATTTGAAAGGTAAATATAAAAATGATGCTCCAGATGGTAAGTGGATTACTTATAATCCAGACGGAACTGTTTTGAAAGAAGTAGAATATATTAACGGGCATATGGTTAACGAAGAAAAATTTGACGACGAATTCAAAAAGCAAATGAAAGAGTGGGAGGGTATGAAGGGTAAAATTCCTGAGCCAAATGAAGGAAGTTTTTATAATGGAGGAGGTAAAAAAGGAAGTAATTTTGAATAATGTTAAAAGAAAAAGTTTTAATTTGCCTTAGCGGAGGAATTGATAGTTCTCTGGCAGCTTTATTTCTAAAAGAAGAAGGGTATGATTTAATTGGTGTAACATTTCGCACATGGGATTATATTTCTGAAGGTTGTTGGGAAAAACAAAAAGGTTGTTGTAGTATCGATTCAATAATGGAAGCAAAGAATTTTGCCAAAAAAATTGGAATCCCACATCATGTGCTCGATTTGCGCGAACATTTTAAAAATACTGTAATTTCTGAATTTGTAAGCGAATACTTAGTTGGTCGAACTCCAAATCCTTGTGTTAGATGTAATGCCGAAACCAAGTGGGGCGAAGTAATTAAACTTGCCGATGATTTAGGATGTAAATACGTTTCTACTGGGCATTATGCTCAAGTTAGAAAAGAAAATGACAGATATGTTTTAAGTCGTGGTGCCGATGAGTCCAAAGATCAGAGTTATTTTTTATGGATGCTTACTCAGGAAAATCTAGCACGAACAATTTTTCCATTGGGTAAATGGATTAAATCTGATATAAAAAAACAAGCAGCATCCAGAGGTTTGGTGAAATTAGCAGAAAAACGAGAGAGTCAGGAAATATGCTTTATTCCCGAAAATAATTATCGCGATTTTTTAAAAGAACAGGTTCCTGATATTGATAAAAATATTGGTGAAGGTAATTTTATTTCAACTGAGGGAAAGATTTTAGGTAAGCATAAAGGTTTTCCGTACTATACAATTGGTCAGCGAAAAGGACTTGGAATAGCGCTTGGCGAACCACGTTTTGTAGTAGCAATTAACCCCCTAAAAAATGAAATAATTTTAGGTAGTTATGAAGATTTAGTTAGTCATAATTTAAGTATTAGCAAAATTAACTTAATTAAATATTCAGAAATAAAAGCCAATCAAAAAGTAGAAATAAAAATAAGATTTAGAACACCGCCAATAGCTGCAAGCCTTTTGCCAGAAGGTGATTTCATAGTAATAACTACACAAGAATCGATGCATGCAGTAGCACCCGGACAGTCTGCAGTTTTTTACGAAGGAAATGATGTTGTAGGTGGTGGAATTATTATGTAAATTTGTATTTACTTGGTACAAATTATGGCTTTTAGACAAACATCTGTTTTTTTGATTATTATAATTGTATTTTTTTTAGGTTGTAAAAAAGAAAATACTACTAAGGAAATTGATTTTCATTATTCGTATTTTCCGTTAACTAAAGGTTTGCAACGAATTTATCTGGTTAATGACAGAATAATAGATAAAGATATTAATATTGATACCACAATTACTTATGAATTAAAAGAAGTGGTTGATTCTTTTTATTATGATATTGCTGGTGAGCCAGCCTGGAGGTTAGTAAGATATAGAAGAGCTGATTCAACTCAACAATGGTTATTAATTGACGTTTGGGAAAACCAGATTGTAAATAAGCAGGCATTTACAATAGAAGAAAATCAAAGATTTGTTAAAGTTATTTTTCCACCAAAAACAGGTACAACATGGAATGGAAACGCTTATAATACTTTAACGCCAAAAACTTTTACTATTTCAGATATAGATAAAAAAATAGAAATTAATAATTTGTTATTCGATTCGGTATTAATAGTTTATCAGGATAAAAGCGAAACTATGATAAATAAATATCATAGTTTTGAGCAATATGCAGTTAATGTTGGGTTAATTAACAAAACAATTATTTCTATAGAATATGCTCTAATTATTCCAGGAGTACCTATAGAGCAAAGAATATCTCGTGGCAGGTTATATTACCAGACAATAATATCAACCCAATTAAATAATGCAAAATGAAAAAAATACTTTATTTTGCCATATTGTTTTTTGTGATTTGTTATAGTTGCCGAAAAGGGACCGAAAAGACTATTGAAATTAGCTATGAATACTTTCCTTTAAGAGCAGGTTTGGAAAGAGTTTATAAGGTTACGGAGATTAATATTGATGCAGCAATCAATAAATATGATACTTCAAATTATTATTTAAAAGAAAAAATTTGTTCTGAATATATTGATAATTCAGGTAACAAAGCGTGGACATTGGAAAGGTATATTAAAAATGATACTATACCTTCATGGGAGATTAGCGATTTATGGGTAGCCCAAATTAGAAACAATCAAGCTCAGCAGGTTGAAGAAAATCTGCGAATTGTTAAAATTGTTTTTCCTCCAAATAAATTTGAAATATGGAATGGAAATGCATTTAATTTTTTAGAACCTAAATATTTTGAGATTAAAAGTATTAATGAATCTATAGTTTTAAATGGAAAAAATTATACTCCTGTATTAACTGTTATTGAAGAAGATGATTATAGTTATATTCATAAAAATTATGAAGTAGAACAATATGCTAAAGAAATAGGATTAATAAACAGAACAGAAATAAGCATATTAGATAAATCAACAGTAATTGATATTACTAAACCAATTGAACTAAGAATTTCGGTTGGACGATTATATTACCAAACATTAATTTCAAATAATTAAAAATATTAAAATGAAAATAATACTTTTTGCAACTTTAGTTTTAATTTCTATAATTGGTTTTTCTCAAAAGAAACCTGGAGTGTACTGGATACAATTTACAGATAAATCTAATTCTGGTTTTTCTATTTCAAATCCTAATCAGTTTTTATCACAACGTGCACTTGATAGAAGAACACGACAAAATATTTCTGTTAATTCTGCCGATCTTCCCGTTAGTCAGTACTATGTTGATAGTATGTCGCACCTTGGTTTAGAAGTTTTTAATACTTCAAAATGGTTAAACGGAGTGTTAGTAAGGTTGTCAGATACAACTGTGTTAAATACTTTGTCAGGAATTTCATTTGTGCAGTCATATAAATATGTAAGACCAGTATTTGCAAAGAATGTAACTTCTACAAAAATGGAAACAGAAACACTTTCCGATTATTTCAGCTATGGTTCTGGCAATAAACAAATAACAATGTTAAATGGTAATGTGTTACATAACCTAGGTTTTAAAGGCGAAGGAATGTTAATCGCAATTATTGATGCAGGTTTTTTGGCTACAAACACAGCACATGCATTTGACTCACTCTTTAATAATAATAGAATAGTTTCAACAAGGAATTTTGTTATAGGAAATTTTAATAATTCAGTTTATGAATCGCATACGCATGGAACAAGTGTTTTATCTACTATTGCAAGTATAATTCCTGGTTCTTTTGTTGGAACAGCGCCACGTGCTAATTTTACACTTTTATTAAGTGAAGAAGGTGCCACAGAATATATTTACGAAGAATATAACTGGGTATGTGCTGCCGAATATGCAGATAGTTTGGGAGCGGATATCATAAGTTCAAGTTTAGGTTATAACTTATTTAATGATGCTACGATGGATCATACTTGGGCTGAACTAACCGGTGATGTCTCTGTTGCAAGTAAAGCTGCTACAATTGCATCTGGAAAAGGAATGGTTGTAGTTGTAAGCGCTGGTAATTCTGGAAGTCAACCGTGGCATAAAATAGGGTTCCCTGCAGATGCAGATAGTATTTTAACTGTTGGAGCTGTCGATTCTTTAAGGCTACCAGCATCTTTTACCTCTGTTGGCCCTACTGCCGATGGAAGAGTAAAACCTGATGTTGCAGCAATGGGTAAATCAACAACTGTTGTTGATGGAAGCGGAAATGTAGTTCAGGGAAATGGAACTTCTTTCTCCTGTCCTATTATTGCCGGAATGTGTGCTTGTTTATGGCAGGCTCACCCAACTGCTACAAGTATGCAAATTAGAGATGCTGTTATAAAAAGTGCTTCAAGATATTCATCTCCAGATACACTAATGGGATATGGAATTCCTAATTTTGAAGTTGCTAATGCTATATTAAGTAATGTACCCATTGTTGATATTAAAACAGATCAGATTAAAAATGTGTATCCAGTTCCATTTACTTCTGATATTTATATTGAATATTATTCTGTTAAAAATAATGAAATTGAAATAGAATTGACCGATATGTTAGGTAATATAGTAGTTAAAACTTCATCTAAATTAATACTGAATAGTTTAAATACTATAAATTTAACAAATTTAAAAATGGTTGTGTCTGGTTCTTATGTTTTAAAAATTAAAACAGAAACTGATACTTTCAAAAGAATGATAGTGAAAAAATAATATGGCTCACGAATTTATTTCATTGTCGCAGCTAAATGGCATTGTTAAAGAGGTTTTAAAAGATAATCTTGTTAAAACATATTGGATTGTTGCCGAAATAAGTGAAATACGTCAGAATTATTCTGGTCATTGTTATATGGAATTTATTCAAAAAGATGAAGACTCAGATAATCTTGTAGCAAAAGCCAAAGCTAATATATGGGCAAATACATACAGACTTATTAAACCTTATTTTGAGACTTCAACAAATAGCACATTAGCACAGGGGATGAAAATTCTTGTTAATGTTTCGGTAGAATTTCATGAGTTATATGGATTAAGTTTAACTGTTCATGATATTGATCCTGCATATACTGTTGGTGATATGGAACAGAAACGAACATTAACAATTCAAAAGCTTGTTGCAGATGGAGTGTTTGAAATGAACAAAGAGCTAGAGATGCCTGTGGTTCCTCAACGAATTGCAATTATTTCTTCAAATACTGCTGCTGGTTATGATGATTTTATTTCGCAGTTGACTAATAACGAGTTTGGTTTTGTTTTTTATCCTTGTTTGTTTCAAGCCTATATGCAAGGTGAAGCTGCTGAGAATTCAATTTTATCTGCAATAGATAGGATTCATAACAATATAGAAAATTTTGATATTGTTGTAATTATTCGTGGGGGGGGAAGTCGTGCAGAATTAAGTTGTTTTGATAGTTATAATTTAGCTTCTAATATTTGTCAGTTCCCGCTTCCTGTAATTGCTGGTATTGGGCATGAGCGCGATCAGAGCGTTGTTGATATGGTTGCAAATACTCGTGTTAAAACTCCAACCGCTGCTGCAGCATTTTTAATTGATAAACTTTCAGAATTTGCTAACGAGGTATATTCAATGTCTGAGCAAATTATTAGTGAAGCTCAGAATATTATTGATAACAAAGAGCATGAAATTGAGTTAATTTCTGAAAGATTGACTTATTTTTCAAATAATTTGGTTCACGAAAAAAAGGAAATGCTTTTTAGATCGGGTTATAATGTTGCAATCGCTAGTTCAAGAAAATTTTCATTAGCAAATTCTGAAATAACTGAAATTGAAAACAGGGTTAGTTATTCGTGGTCGGATATGTTAAAAAATCTGAAACGACAAATTAAAATCGACCAAGATAAATTATCATTGTCGTTAAAATCTTTGCTTCATAACCAAAATGTTATTGTTGATTCAACTCAAAGACTGTTAAATCAATGCGAACCTGTTACGATTTTAAAAAAGGGATTTTCAATAACCACTTTAAATGGTAAACAAATAAAAAACATTGAAAATATTAAAGAAGGTACACAAATAGAAACTGAATTTATTAACGGAAAAATTTCTAGTATTGTAAATAAATGAATTTAAAATGGCAAAACAAGAATTAACATATAATAAGGCATATGCCGAACTCGAAAAAATTGTTTCGAGTATTGAAAACGAAGAAATAGAGATTGATAATCTTGCAAAACAGGTTAAACGAGCAGCCGAATTATTATCTTTTTGTAAAGAAAAATTGCATAATAGTGAAGCCGAAATTTCAAAAATAATGAAAGAAATGGGTGGTGCTAACTAATAGTCACACTGAGGCACTCGAAGTGTGACGTCCATCCTTCGAGTGCCTCAGGATGACTTTTGATGAAAATTCATAAATGGCAAAGCGAATCCCATATATTTTTCTTAAACAATTTTTGTTCTGGATGTTGTTATTCCAGTTGTTAAGAATTGTATTTTTGCTATATAATTATAATGAGCTTTTTAATTCAAATTTTCTAGAAATATTAAAAGTATTCTGGTATAGCTTAATTCTCGATACATCAACTGCTTGTTATTTGTTAGGAGTTCCTTTTGTAATAATCCTTTTTCAGTCGTTAATAAAATGGAAAGGTTTTTATATAATAAATTTGTGGTTTTCTTATTTTCTTATTTTAGTAGCAGTTATAATATCTGTTGGAGAGTTGCCATTATATCGCGAATGGCATGTTAAACTCAATTTTAAAGCAATATCTTATTGGGCACAACCATCCGAAGTATTTCATTCTGCAAAATGGTCGGAACTTATTTTTGGAACAATTGGTATAGTTGTATTTACAGGTTTTTTAATTTATTTATACCGCAAATATTTTCATGTTAGATTTATACTTGATAAGCGAAATTTCTTAGTTTCTTTTTTGTTTTTAATTACAGTGCCTGTATTAATTGTTTTAGGTATTAGAGGCGGATACCAGCCTATTCCAGTGCATCAAACTGATGTGTATTTTTCTAAAAATAATTTTTTAAATCTTGCTGCTGTAAATTCACAGTGGAATGTTATGGCAAGTGTTACTAAAAACATGCGCTATAAAAATACTAATCCATTTGTGTTCTATAAACTTTCAGAAGCAAAAAAAACTGTCGATTCGCTATACTCTGTCGAAAAAGATACTACTCAGATTATTTTAACAACAAAGCGCCCAAATGTTGTATTAATTTTATTGGAGAGTTTTTCTGGTGATTTAATCCATTCTATTGGAGGATACGATAGCATAACTCCCAATTTTGATAAAATGGTTTCTGATGGTGTTATTTTTTCCAGAATGTATGGAAGTGGCTCATTAAGCGATCAGGGAATAGCTGCAGTTCTTTGTGGATATCCTGCATTGTCTAATGTTATAATGGTAAACCAGCTCGATAAATATGTGAAATTGCCTTGTGTCGCTTTAGATATACAACAGCAAGGTTATCATACTTCTTTTATGTTTGGCGGACAATTAAGCTATGGTAATATAAAAGGTTTAATTTATTATAATAAGTTTAATGATATTACTGAAGGGAAAGATTTTCCTTCTAATATACCGCAGGGGCGATTGGGAGCACATGATGAATTTCTGTTTGATGAATGGCTAAAAAAAATAAATAAATATCCACAACCATTTTTTGCAGCAGCATTTACGCTTTCAAGTCATAATCCATACGACCAGCCTTTTCCTGAAGTTTTTAACTGGGGTGGCGATTCTAAAGGATTTATTAATTCTGCATATTATACCGATAGTTGTTTGGGCGATTTTTTTGCAAAAGCAAAAAAGCAATCATGGTATAACAATACACTTTTTATTTTGGTTGCCGATCATAGTCATAATTCACCGCGAAACTGGATGATTTATTCTCCCGAATATCGCCATATTCCTATGTTGTTATATGGAAATGTTCTGATTCCCGAAATGAAAGGCAAAAGAATGGAAATGCCATGTTCGCAAACCGATTTAGCTGCAACACTACTATCTCAACTTGGTTTAAAACACGATAAATACCATTGGAGTAAAAATCTTTTTAATCCTTACTCAAAACCATTTTCGTATTATGCATTCGATGGTGGATTAGGTTGGGTGGAAACTGATAATTTCTTTGTTTTTGATGAAGGTCAGAATACTTATTATTCTGCAAAATACAATTCTAAAGAAGATAGTGCCAGAATTAATCATAATGGTAAATCTTATATCGAAATGCTTTTTCAGGAGTATTTAGAGTATTAACATTTTTAAACTTAAGTCTATCTAAGTACTTTAATCACTTTAAGTAGTTTTTAATACCTTTGCCCAACATTTATAAAACATGGATTTTAAAATTCTTTTAAGCGATAATAATTCAAAAGCCAGAACTGGTGTTGTTAATACAGGACATGGAGAAATTCAGACTCCTATATTTATGCCTGTAGGCACAGTTGGTAGTGTGAAAACAGTTCATCAAAATACTTTAGAAGACGATATTAAAGCTCAGATAATTCTTGGAAATACTTATCATCTTTATTTACGTCCAGGATTAGAAGTTATTGAGAAGGCGGGTGGTTTGCATAAATTTATGAATTGGAAAAAGCCAATTCTGACGGATAGTGGAGGTTATCAGGTTTTTTCATTAGCGGCAAGAAGAAAACTTACAGATGAAGGTGCCAAGTTTCAATCGCATATTGATGGCTCGAGACACATGTTTACTCCAGAAAATGTTGTTGATACTCAAAGAATCATTGGAAGCGATATTATGATGGCTTTGGATGAGTGTACACCTTACCCATGCGAGTATGAATATGCAAGAAAAAGTTTGGATTTAACTCATCGTTGGCTCGATCGTGGATTTGATCATTATAAAAATACAGAATCTAAATACGGTTATAATCAAACTTTTTTCCCGATAGTGCAAGGAAGTGTTTATGCTGATTTAAGAAAAAAGTCTGCAGAAAAAATTGCTTCGAAAGGGGCAGATGGAAACGCAATTGGTGGTTTATCAGTTGGCGAACCTGCCGAGATGATGTACGAAATGATTGAGGTTGTGAATGAAATTCTGCCGTTAGATAAACCCAGATATTTAATGGGTGTTGGAACACCTGCAAATATTCTTGAAGGAATTTCGCGAGGAATAGATATGTTTGATTGCGTAATGCCAACTCGTAATGGCCGAAACGGAATGCTTTTTACATCGCAAGGCATTATCAATATAAAAAATGAAAAGTGGAAATTTGATTTTTCTGCAATAGATAATAATGGAACTTCATTTGTTGATAGTTGTTATTCAAGAGCGTATTTACGTCACCTTTTTATTAGCGGCGAAATGTTAGGACCTCAGATTGCAAGTATTCATAATTTAAGTTTTTATCTTTGGCTTGTAAACGAATCTCGTAACAAAATTACAGATGGAACGTTTTCTGCCTGGAAAAATGAAATGGTAAAACATGTATCGCAACGATTATGAGAATACCGGGACTAAAAAGATTAGATGTGTATATTATTAAAAAGTTTTTAGGAACTTTTTTCTATTCTATTATTCTAATTATTAGTATTGCCATCATTTTCGATTTTGCAGAACGAATGGATGATTTTATAGCAGGGGAAGCACCTTTTAAAAAAATTATTTTCGATTACTATTTAAATTTTATTCCATATTTCACAAATCTTTTTAGTTATTTATTTGTTTTTATTTCTGTCATTTTCTTTACTTCAAAAATGGCTCAGGATTCTGAAATTATTGCAATTTTAAGTAGTGGCATTAGTTTTAGAAGAATTATGAGACCCTATTTTATATCGGCTGCAGTAATTGCAATTCTTTCTTTATTTCTTGCAAATTTTGTAATACCATATTCAACTAAAAAGAAGTTGGAGT
Organism: uncultured Bacteroidota bacterium; assembly: GCA_903837285.1. Taxonomy (GTDB): domain Bacteria; phylum Bacteroidota; class Bacteroidia; order Bacteroidales; family GWA2-32-17; genus GWA2-32-17. The sequence goes on from CAILUD010000171.1 coordinate 62,668, forward strand.
TTGAATTTAAATATATTCGTAACCCATACAGAAATGATCAGGTAAATATTCATAAGCAAATTCAACCGGGTATATTTGTGTATCTCGAAAGCTATTCTGTTGAATCTGATATAGCGTATAAATTTTCTATCGAAAAAATTGAAAACGGTAAAATGGTTTCAAAATTAATGACAGAATTTGCTCAATGGGATAGTACTAAAAATTGCTGGAGGTTAAATAATTATTATATCAGAACTTTTGCTGCCGATCATGATAGTATTGTGCAAGGTATTACACTTGATACTGTAATAAAACTAATTCCAGAAGATTTTAAAAGAAGGGTAGAGATGGTCGAAACAATGGATTATAATAGATTGAATGAATTTATTGAAGAACAAAAGCTTGAAGGATCTGAGAATGTTGAAGCATTTCTGGTACAAAAATATCAAAGAATGGTAAATCCTTTAAGCGCGTTTGTTTTAATGATAATTGGTCTATCTGTTTCTTCGCGAAAGGTAAGAGGAGGTATTGGAATGCATTTAGGAATTGGCTTATTGCTAAGTTTTTCGTATATATTATTTTTACAAATATCTACAAATATGGCTATTGGAGGTACTCTTCCTCCTATTTTAGGTGTCTGTTTACCAACAATAATTTATTCTGTTATTGCAGTTTTTCTTTATAGGTTAACCCCAAAATAGTTTTATTTACTATTTTTATTAACCATATAAATGTAATTAAATCACGATGTTATAATTCTTATTTATTATAATATGAGCTAAATCAGTTTAGCCCTTGTTTTATTTTTGTAATTTTGTGCAATTAATAATTTGGGAAAGTGTTCCTTAATTAATTGTTTAACAGTTGATTGTTAACTAAACTTTAAAGATATGTCGTTAAAAAGTAAAACTATTGAATTATTAAAGAGAAGAGAGCAAGCCCAGTCTGGTGGTGGCGAAAAAGCTATCGAAAAGCAGAATGCAATGGGTAAAATGACTGCTCGTGAAAGAGTTCTTGCACTTTTAGATAAAGATTCTTTCAATGAGTATGATTTATTTGTTGAGCATGAAGCTCGCGATTTTGATATGAATACCAAAGTTTTACACGGAGATGGTGTAATTATAGGTACTGGAACCATTTATGGTTCACCTGTTTGCCTTTTTGCTCAGGATTTTACAGTTGCCGGAGGTTCTTTGGGACTTTCACATGCTCGTAAAATTACAAAAATTATGGATCATGCATTAAAACTTAGAATACCATTAATTGGAATTAATGATTCAGGAGGTGCACGTATTCAGGAAGGTGTAAATTCTTTAGCAGGGTATGGTGATATTTTCTTTAGAAATACTCTTGCATCTGGCGTTATTCCTCAGATTTCTGTAATTCTTGGCCCATGTGCCGGTGGTGCTGTTTATTCGCCTGCATTAACCGATTTCGTTTTTGTGGTTGATAATATTTCTAAAATGTTTATTACTGGTCCAGAGGTTATTAAGACCGTTTTAGGCGAAGAAATTTCAATGGAAGATTTAGGTGGTGCTCGCGTTCATGCCGAGATAACTGGAAATGCACACTTTTTTGCAGCTACAGAACAGGAATGTTTCGAGCAAATTAAAAAACTTGTAACATTTATTCCTTGGAATAATAGCAGAAAAGCTCTTCCTTTTAAACCAAAAGAACCAAAAAAGGAATTTAATATAGAAACTGTTGTTCCTGGTGATCCAAAACAACCATATGACGTAAGAAATGTAATTCGTGCAGTTGCAGATGATAGCGACTTTTTTGAAATTTACGAACTTTGGGCACAAAATATAGTAATTGGTTTTGCCCGTATGAATGGTGAAACAGTTGGTTTTGTTTGTAATCAGCCAATGTATCTTGCAGGTGTGTTAGATGTTGATTCATCTGATAAAGCAGCAAGGTTTATTCGTTTCTGTGATGCATTTAATATTCCTATTATTACTTTAGTAGATTTACCAGGATACTTGCCGGGTGTAGATCAGGAACATGCAGGTGTAATCAGACATGGAGCTAAACTTCTTTATGCATATAGCGAAGCTTCTGTTCCAAAAGTTACGGTTATCCTTCGTAAAGCTTATGGTGGTGGTTATATTGCAATGGGATCGCGCCATTTACGTGCCGATTTTGTATTTGCTTGGCCAAGTGCAGAAATTGCTGTTATGGGACCAGAAGGTGCAGCTAATATCATTTTCAAGAAAGAAATTTCTGAGGCTGAAGATCCAGAAAAGATGCGTAAACTAAAAGTAAAAGAATATAAAGATAGATTTGCAAATCCATATGTGGCAGCTGCTAAGGGTTATATTGATACTGTAATTGAACCAAAAGAAACACGCAGACTTTTAGTTCATGCAATTTCTGTATCAAAGGATAAAACAAATACAAATCCACAAAAGAAACATGGTATTCCGCCATTTTAACCTAAAATGAAAGTTATGAAGAAGAAAGAGTCTATCAGCAAAGATGTTGAATATAAAATGCTGAATATTGAAGATACAAAGTATAAAACTATCATTACTAAAAAGTTTGAAAACAGAAAAGTATGGCAGATAGCCGACCCTTCATTAGTGGCATCGTTAATTCCTGGCACTGTAAGTAAACTTTATGTTAACGAAGGCGATAAAATAATTGAAGGTGACAAACTTTTGGTTATTGATGCTATGAAAATGAAGAATACAATTAAAGTTCCTTATTCTGGCGTTATTAGAAAAGTTAATGTGGTTGAAGGTCAGTCTATTCCCAAAGGTTATATTATGATTGAACTTGATATTCAGCTTATAAAAGTATAGCGATTTTATCCGCCGCGGCGGATTATAATTTAAAAAATGCCTGTATTTATGCAGGCATTTTTATTTTAATCTGTTTTAGTAAACTTGAAGCTGAATAGCTGCTTTTGTTGATTCTGATATTTTAAATCTGTCATCTATTCTATGACCAATAACCCAAACAATTTTATTTGCAGATTCAACAATCCAAATATTATCTTTATCAACTTTTGATAACTTATTATCAATAAAAAAATCGCTCAATTTTTTAAATCCTTGCATTCCAATTGGCTTAAAATAATCGCCATGTTCCCAACGCCTAATAATTAGAGGAAATTCAATTTTTTCTGCATCAAGCATTGCAATACTATTACTTTTTGAAATCGTCATTGAACTTTCCCAGGAAAGATGGTTTATCGAAAGTTCAATTGGTTCAGATATCCATTCCTGAATTTCGTCAATATAATATTTGCGTTTTGTGTTATTTGTATGAATTTGACTAATAATTATTTTGTCACGATCTTTATTCAAGCAATAATTTTTTGAGTAAAAAACCTTTCCTGATTCACCATTAATTGTCGACCAAATTTTATTAATTTGTTTAGGGTTAAATCCATAAGGTGCAATTATTTCATATAAAAAAGTTTTTCCAGATTCTGACTTTAATAATTCAGAGATATCAATAAATAATTTGTTGTCAGAGTTAAAAGTAATTTCTTTTATTTTTTCGTTTAAAATTTCTTTAAGCAAATTATTTGTTTCACCAAAATGCTCAATATTTCTTAGAATTTGTTTACTAAAACCAGGTTTAATTTCTTCAATCATAGGTAATAAATCATGTCGAATTTTATTTCGCATATATTTTACCGATTGGTTACTCGAATCCTCTCTCCATTTTATCTCATTCTTTTTTGCAAAAGCATAAATCTCATTTCTTGTTGCAAATAATAAAGGCCTTACTATTTTTTCGGTTTTAACTGGAATACCGGAAAGTCCTTTTAAACCTGTTCCGCGTATAAGATTTATAAATAATGTTTCAATATTATCATCAGCATGATGTGCAGTAGCAATAAATTTGCAATCATGTTTTTTTCTTGTTTCTTCAAAAAAACTGTATCGTAATTCTCTAGCAGCCATTTGAATACTAATGCCATTTTCTTCAGCAAAAAATGTGGTTTCAAATTTCTTAGTTTCAAACTCAAAATGATATTCTTTAGATAATTCTTTTACAAAATTTTCATCGTTATCTGATTCTTCATTTCGTAACGAAAAATTGCAATGCACAACAACACAATTGAAATTTAGTTCGTGCAAAAGAAAAAGTAAAACACACGAGTCAATTCCACCACTCACGGCAACTATAATTTTATCGGTAGCGGAAAATAATTTCTTTTTAACAGAAAACTGTAAAAATTGATCTTTCAAATGATTTAATTTTTCTTCAAAATTAGCAATTTGCATTTACCACAAGCAAAAATATTTTATTCTGTTTATTTTTTTGTCTGATATTAATAACATAAATGAGATTTTATATTTGTTGTTAATAGTTGGTAAATAGCATTAAATAAAGTGATTAAAGTTTGAATTGAATAATATTTAAATAAGAAAAATTATATTCTATTATCCATATGTTATTAAGCCTTCTTTTTTTTGATTTATTATTCATTACATTTTTTGCTTTTAGCTGTTAAATGTATAATTTCGTGAATTAAAACCTCAATTTAGATTTTGCGAAAAAGTATTGATTTCATGGAACAAAACGATTTAAATCAAACACCAATGGGTGATCATTCAGAAGAAAGCATTAAAGCTGAAAGTAATTTAGTTAGCGAGCAAACTATTCAATCTGAAAATCAAGTTGAAAGTATGCCAGTAAGTGAAGTTGTTGATAATATTGCCGATACAACATTTGAATTACAGTTGGAACCAGAGCCAGAAGAAGAAGAAATATCATCAACTGATTTAGATTCTGCAAGTGGTGTCCCTACTATGGATGTTGATGTTAGTTATATTGATTATTCTGGGCTTACAAAATTTGAATTGATTCAAAAGTTTAAACAACTTTTAAGCGAAGGAGAAATAACATATTTACGTAATGAGATTGAAAATCTTAAAGTAAATTTCTATAAAAAGCATAAGGCAGAAAACGAAGAACGACGTAAAAAGTTTATCGAGGATGGTGGCGTATTAGAAGAATATACAGCAATTGAAGATGTACTTGAAGACGAATTTAAACAGCTTTATAAAGATTATCGCGAGCGTAAAACTGAACTTTCTAAATCTTTAGATGAACAAAAAGCACATAACTTAAAAGTTAAATATGAGATTATTGAGCATATAAAAGATCTTATCAATAAACCGGAATCGCTTCAAAATACATTCGAAGAATTTCATCATTTGCAAAACAAATGGAAGCATACAGGTTTAGTTCCTCAAAAGGAAATGAAAGAGCTTTATGATTTATACCATTTTCATGTTCAAGGATTTTATAATTGGATAAAGCTTAATAACGAGGCTCGTGATATGGATTTACGCCGTAATCTTGAGGCTAAAATCGAACTTTGCGAAAAAGTAGAATCATTAATTTTAGAAACTGATATTCGTAAAGCATTTGGCGAACTTCAGATTTTTCATGAACGTTGGAGAGAAATTGGACCAATTTCACCAGATAAAAAAGAAGAGATTTGGGTTAGATTTAGAGAAGCAACTACTAAAATTCATAAAATTCACCAAGAGTATTTTTTAAAGAAAAAAGATGAACTCGAAGGTAATTTAAATGCAAAAACTATTCTTTGCGAAAAAGCTGAAGAAATTGCATCAAAAGTGTATACCCGTTTTAAAGAATGGGAAACCGCAACTGATGGTTTTATAGAGTTACAACAAGTCTGGAAGACTATTGGTATGGTTCCTAAATCTGAGAATAACAGAATTTTCAGACGATTTAAAGATGCTAGTGATAGATTCTTTATTGCAAAAAAAGAATTCTATAGCATCATAATGGAAGAAGAAAATAACAATTTGCAATTAAAAACTGACATTTGTTTAAAAGCTGAATCTTTAAAAGAGAGTACAGATTGGAAACGTACAACCGAAGATCTTATTCGTTTACAAAAAGATTGGAAAAGAATTGGTCCTGTTTCAAGAAGGGTTTCTGATAAAATTTGGTTTAGATTCAGAACTGCCTGTAACGAATTTTTTGAGCGAAAAGCAACTCATTATAGCACTATTGATGGACTTCTAGACGAGAATATAAAGAAAAAAGAAGATTTACTTGAGAAAATTGAAACATATCAGTTTACCGAAAATAGTGATGAAGATTTAAAAAACTTAAAAATCTTTCAGAAAGACTGGGTTGAAATTGGTCATGTGCCAGAAAATGTAAAAATGGCAATTCAGGATCGATATCGCAAAGCAATAAATAAAGCTTTTGATTCATTGCAAGTAGACGATAAGAAAAAAGAAAATATTAAGTTTAAAATGCGCATTGAAAACATTATGCAGCAACAAAATTCACGCGATAGACTTTATATGGAGCGCGAGAATCTTGTTAAAAAACTTAATCAGATTGAAGCAGAACTTAAAACATTAGAAAACAATATTGGATTCTTCTCTAAATCTAAAAACTCCGATTCGTTGTTAAAAGATTTTTCTTCAAAAATCGAAGCTGGCAAAAAAGAAACTGCAATAATTAAAGAACAAGTAAAATATCTTGATAATATCTACAAAGATTAATAATGAAAAGATTAATAATACTTGTTACCATTTTAATATTTGCTTTTTCTGTAAATTTATGGTCGCAGGGTGTAATCAGAGGTTTTGTTTACGAGAAAAAATCGGGTGAAGCAGTTAGTTTCGCAAATGTTTTTTTAAATGGAACCAAAATAGGAGGTGCAACAGATATAAACGGTTTTTTTAATCTAACAAAAGTTCCTGCTGGTAATTATACTCTTCGTGTAAATTTTATTGGTTATGATACTATTTCAATTCAAGTTTCAGTAAAAGATAAGGAGTTGGTTACAAAAAAAATATATGTAACCGAATCTGCTGTTATGCTTAATGAAACAGTTGTATCTGCCGAAAAGCAAGATAAAACAGAACAGGTTAGAATATCAATAAATAAAATTACACCTAAACAAATTGAGCGTATCCCAAGTGTTGGTGGTGAACCTGATTTTGCACAGTACTTGCAAGTTGTTCCCGGAGTGGTTTTTACTGGCGATCAGGGTGGACAGCTATATATCAGAGGTGGTTCTCCAATACAAAATAAAGTTTTATTAGATGGAATGATTGTTTATAATCCTTTTCATTCTATTGGATTCTTTTCTGTTTTTGATTCAGATTTAATTAGAAATGCTGATGTTTATACAGGTGGTTTTAATGCAGATTATGGTGGAAGAATTTCTTCAATCATGGATATAACAATGAGAGATGGAAATAAAAACCGTCAGGCTGGAAAAATTGCTGCAAGTACTTTTGGATCTAAACTTTTACTAGAAGGTCCAATTTTTAAAGGTGAGGATAATACTAAAACTTCATTGTCTTATGTTTTTTCAGGAAAAACGTCATTTATTAAAGAATCGTCTAAAGTTCTTTACAATTATGTCGATACAGCTGGTATTCCTTTTTCTTTTACCGATTTTTATGGAAAATTGACTTTAAATACTGAGAATGGAAGTAAAATAAATATTTTTGGTTTTAAGTTTAACGATAAAGTTAAATATAAAGAGCTATCAAATCTTGATTGGAACTCGTTTGGTGTTGGTAGTAACATTATACTTGTACCTTCAGGTTCGCCTTTTCTTTTGAAAATAAATATGAGTTTTTCAAATTATGAAATTACATTAAATGAAGTTGATCAGTTACCGAAAAGTAGTTTAATTAATGGATATAATTTAGGTTTAACATTTGTGTACTTTGTTGGTAAAAATGAATTAAATTACGGAATTGAAACTCTGGGATTTAAAACATCTTTCGATTTTTATAATAGTGCAAATAGAAAAATTGATCAGCAACAGAATACTTCTGAGTTAGGCGGATTCTTTAAATATAAAATTAATAAAAATAAATTTTTAATTGAACCTGGTTTGCGTATTCAGTATTATGCATCGCTTTCTGCTTTATCTCCTGAGCCTAGAATTGGTGTAAAATATAGTATGAGTAAAAATTTCCGTTTAAAATTTGCAGGTGGATTATATTCTCAGAATTTTGTAAGCGCAACTAGTGACAGAGACGTTGTTAATTTATTTTATGGTTTTTTGAGTAGTCCCGAAATTGGTGATTTACAAAAAGAATTTGATGGTAAGGCTATAAAAAATTCATTGCAGAAATCATGGCACACAATTTTAGGTTGCGAAATTGATTTAACAAAGAGCATTGATTTAAATATTGAGGGTTATGTTAAACGTAATACTCAACTTACAAATTTAAATCGTAACAAAATATACGATGATATAGCCGAGAATTATGATAAGCCAGATTATCTGAAGAAAGATTTTGTTATAGAAACAGGAAATGCTTATGGTGTAGATTTTACAGTTAAATATGACTTTAAACGCACCTATTTTTGGGCAGTATATTCACTAGGTTTTGTTGATCGTTTTGATGGATTTAATACTTATAGGCCACATTACGATAGACGCCATAATATAAATCTTGTAGCAACAAGAACATTTGGCAGAGGACTTGATTGGGAATTAAGTGCAAGATGGAATTTTGGTTCTGGTTTTCCATTTAGTAAAACGGCAGGATATTATGAAAAACTACCTTTTTCAACTGGTGTAAATTCTGATATAGTTTCTGCAAATGGTGAGATGGGAATAATATATGGTGATTTAAATGAAGGAAGATTGCCAGCATACCATAGAATGGATTTAACATTAAAGAAAAGTTTCGAGCTTTCTAAAAATTCTATTTGCGAAATTACATTTAGCACAACAAATGTTTACGATAGAGATAATATTTTTTATTACGATAGAGTAAAAGCTAAACGAGTAAATCAATTACCTATTATTCCTAGTATAGGTCTTAATATCACATTTTAATTATTTTTTAAATGGCAAATACCAGATATATATTTGTAACAGGTGGAGTTACTTCATCACTTGGAAAAGGAATTATTTCTGCCTCTTTAGCCAAATTATTACAGGCTGGTGGACATAATGTTACAATTCAGAAACTGGATCCTTATCTTAATATTGATCCTGGAACATTAAATCCATACGAGCATGGAGAATGTTATGTGACAAATGATGGAGCAGAAACAGATCTTGACCTTGGTCATTATGAAAGGTTCTTAAATATTCCTACTTCACAGGCAAATAACATAACAACAGGTAGAATTTACCAAAATGTTATTAATAAAGAACGTCGTGGCGATTTTCTAGGTAAAACTGTTCAGGTAATTCCTCATATTACCGATGAAATTAAACGATGTGTGAAATTATTAGGGACTAAGCATAAATTTGATATTGTTATAACAGAAATAGGTGGTACTGTAGGTGATATAGAATCATTACCTTATATTGAAGCAGTTCGTCAGCTTAAATGGGAAATGCCTGGAAGAGTTTTAGTTATTCATTTAACTCTTGTGCCTTATCTTTCGGCAACTGGTGAATTAAAAACAAAGCCTACGCAACACAGTGTAAAAATGTTGTTAGAGGCAGGGGTTCAACCTGATATTTTGGTGCTTCGTGCTGAAAAACGTATAACAAATGACATTAAAAAGAAGGTAGCGCTATTTTGTAACGTTGAAATTGATTCTGTAATTGAATCTCGTGATGTAAGTACTATATACGAAGTGCCAATTTTAATGCACGAAGAAAAGCTTGATGAAATTGTATTAAGAAAATTAAAAATTCAGGCTAAACAAAAGCCACAATTAAAACCATGGCAGGATTTTCTTAAGAAACTAAAGAATCCTAAAAAGCAAGTAAATATTGGTTTGGTAGGAAAATATGTAGAGTTAGCCGATGCATATAAATCAATTATTGAATCATTTATTCATGCAGGCTCTGTTAATGAATGCAAGGTAAATGTAACACTTATTCATAGCGAAACACTAACAGAATCCGTAATGTTAGAAAAATTATCTAAACTTAACGGAATAGTTGTAGCTCCTGGTTTTGGACATAGAGGAATTGACGGAAAAATACTAGCAGTAAAATATGCACGTGAAAATAACATTCCATTCTTAGGTATTTGTTTAGGAATGCAATGTGCGGTTATTGAATTTGCAAGAAATGTTTTAGGTTTTACTGATGCACATTCTACAGAAATGAGTCGCACAACTGAGCATCCTGTTATTGATTTAATGGAAGAACAAAAAGATATTACTGAAAAAGGTGGAACAATGCGTTTGGGTGCATACCCTTGTAATTTAATAAAAGGCACTAAAGCACAAAAAGCATATCAAAAATCATCAATTCAGGAAAGACACCGTCATCGTTACGAATTTAATAATGCTTATTTACAGGATTTCCAAAAAGCTGGTATGATTGTTTCCGGAATAAATCCTGATATGAATCTTGTAGAAATTGTTGAAATTCCTACACATAAATGGTTTGTTGGTGTACAGTTTCATCCCGAGTATCGAAGCACTGTTGAAAGCCCACATCCACTTTTTGTAGAATTTATTAAAGCTGCATTAAGTAAATAAAACTCTTGACGTCATTGCGGCCTTGAGCCGCAATCTTTATAAAATGTTAAGAGTGTTAATTGTTTTAATAAAGTATATGTATTTAATTAATAGTTTTTATATAATTAACCTTAATTGATTATTTGATAATATTTAAATATATTTACTTGCTGAAATAATGGATATTAATTTTAAAATTATTTTTATGAGAAAAATATTTATTTTGATATCTGCGATTGGATTTACAGTAATCACAGTTAATGCACAATTAGTGGTTTTACCAGATACAAATGTTATACAATTAGTAAATAATTTTGTGTTAGGTGGTGTTGCAACCTCTAATATTCAGTATTCTGGGTTCGCATCTGGAACAACAAGTAGTATTGGTTCATTTAGTAATGGAAATAGTACCAATTTAGGTTTATCTGAAGGAATTATAATGTGCACAGGAGCTTTTAATAATTTTGAAATTGGAAGCCCTGTTCATATGTTTCTAGGTAATGATAATTCAAGTGCTGGATGTGCTGAATTAGATACACTTGCAGGAGTTGCAACTTATGATGCTAGCATTTTAGAGTTTGACTTAGTTCCTGCTGGTAATATACTTGAATTTCAATATGTATTTTCTTCAGAAGAATATCCTGAGTTTGTGAATGTTGGTTACAATGATGTGTTTGGATTCTTTATTAATGGTATTAATCCATCAGGTGGCTTTTATAGCAATCAAAATATTGCAATAATACCCGGAACAACATTGCCCGTAGCAATTAATAATGTAAATGCAACAACAAATTCTGCTTTTTATATCGATAATGAAGCCTTATTGGGACAAACTATTATTTTTGATGGGTTCACTACAGTTTTATTAGCTAAAGCAGAGGTAATTCCAAATAATACATATCATTTAAAACTAGCCATTGCAGATGCTACTGATGGAAGTTGGGATTCTGGTATTTTCCTTAAAGCACAAAGTATGAAGAGTTATAACTCAACAACTGAAATTAAAAATATAGATAATTATAAAGTTTATTTAAGTCTATCAAATGATAAATTAGTTATAAGTAATTATGGCGATAATGCTAAAAATGGAATTGTTACAATTATTAATACCAATGGTCAAATAGTTATGAGTTCTTCTTTACAAAAAGATAATTTGGAATTTGATGTAAGTAGCTTAAGTAAAGGGTTGTATTTAGTAAAAATTATTAGTGATAATTCTTCATTAGTAACAAAGTTTATCAAATAAAAGTTAATCTTTTTATTACAATTGATATCATTAAAAAAAGCCGGTTTTCACCGGCTTCATAATTTTATTAAGTATATTGTTATTTTACTTCTTCAAAGTCTACATCCTGAACTTCGGCATTTTTATTTTGTTTGCCTTCTGCCTGTTGTTCTTGATGAGGTTGTTCGTTTGTATTTCCTTGTGGTTGCTGACCGTTTTTGTACATCTCTTCAGAAGCAGCCTGGAAAACTGTGTTTAATTCTTCGGTTGCTTTGTCGATGCCAGGAATATCCTCGTTTTTGTGAGCATCTTTTAAATTCTGCAAAGCGCTTTCAATAGGTGCTTTTTTATCAGCAGGAAGTTTATCTCCAAATTCTTTTAATTGTTTTTCAGTCTGGAAAATTAGACTGTCCGCATGATTTAATTTGTCGATTTTTTCTTTTGCAGCTTTATCTGAATCAGCGTTAGCTTCTGCTTCGGCTTTCATTCTTTTAATTTCATCATCGGTTAAACCTGAAGAGGCTTCAATTCTAATGCTTTGTTGTTTGCTGGTAGCTTTATCTTTTGCAGAAACATTAAGAATACCGTTTGCATCAATATCAAACGTAACTTCAATCTGAGGAGTTCCGCGCATAGCAGGTGGAAGACCGTCAAGATGGAAACGTCCAATTGTTTTGTTATCACGAGCCATTGAACGTTCTCCTTGTAAGATATGGATCTCAACAGATGACTGGTTATCAGCTGCAGTTGTAAATGTTTCAGTTTTACGAGTAGGTATCGTTGTGTTCGACTCAATTAATCGGGTTGTAACACTTCCCATAGTTTCAATTCCCAGTGATAAAGGAGTAACATCTAACAATAAAACATCTGTTACTTCACCTGAAAGAACACCGCCCTGAATAGCTGCACCAATAGCAACAACTTCGTCAGGATTTACCCCTTTTGATGGCGATTTTCCAAAGAAATCTTCTACTACTTTCTGGATAATTGGAACTCGTGTTGAACCTCCTACTAAAATTATTTCATCAATTTCTTTAACACTAAAACCTGAATCGGCTACTGCTTTGCGACAAGGCTCAATAGTAGCCTGAACTAATTTGTCAATTAACTGTTCAAATTTTGCACGTGTAAGAGTTTTTACAAGATGCTTTGGAACACCGTCCACTGGCATAATGTATGGAAGGTTGATTTCTGTTTGAGTTGAGCTTGAAAGTTCAATTTTAGCTTTCTCAGCTGCTTCTTTTAAGCGTTGTAAAGCCATTGGGTCTTTACGTAGATCAATTCCTTCATCTTTCTTAAATTCATCAGCTAACCAATCAATAACAGTCTGGTCAAAGTCGTCACCACCTAGATGTGTATCGCCATTTGTGCTTTTAACTTCAAAAACTCCATCGCCCATTTCAAGAATTGAAATATCAAACGTTCCTCCACCAAGGTCATAAACAGCTATTTTAATGTCTTTTCCACGTTTGTCTAGTCCGTAAGCAAGTGCAGCAGCAGTTGGCTCGTTAATAATTCTTTTAACTGTTAAGCCAGCAATTTCTCCGGCTTCTTTTGTTGCATGTCGTTGTGAATCGTTAAAATAAGCAGGAACTGTAATTACAGCTTCTGTAACTTCTTGTCCCAAATAATCTTCTGCAGTTTTCTTCATTTTCTGAAGTACAATTGCAGAAATTTCCTGAGGTGAGTAATTGCGATTATCAATTTTAACTTTTAGTGTATTGTTATCACCTTTTACTACACTGTAAGTCATATGTGAAATGTCTTTTGTTGAATCGTCAAATTTCGATCCCATAAACCTTTTAATTGACGAAATAGTTTTTGTAGGATTAGTAACAGCCTGACGTTTCGCAGGATCGCCAACTTTACGTTCACCATTATCTAAAAAAGCCACTATCGAAGGTGTTGTGCGTTTTCCTTCGCTGTTTGCTATAACCACTGGCTCATTGCCTTCCATTACAGAAACGCATGAGTTGGTTGTTCCTAAGTCGATTCCAATAATTTTTCCCATTTGTATTTTTAGTTTAAGATTTTCAAAATTTTGTAAATGGGATTTTCAATGTTTATGCCATTAGGAAAATTGTAATAAATGGCAGCAAATTTGGCAGTCTGACAATATGTCGCACCGTCAAATAGGCAAATGGTAAGTCAAAAAGGCAGTAATTATGGAAAACTATTCCAAATATTTTGGGTATCGGTACCTTTCATGAATTTCAAGTCTTTTCCTGCTGGTCCTGTAATAACTCCTAAAGCTAAGGAATCCATAGTTTTTGTGCTTAAAAACGGTTTTGGGGATGGAAATTTTGGAGCTACTTTCAAGTATCTTGATGTAAATAAACCTAATCCATTACTAATGTTCGTAAATGCTGGTCTTTCGGTAATGATACCTGATGCTGGTTGAGTTACTTGTATATAAGTATACATATCATCAGAGCCTACAGAAATTCTAATTTCAATACTAGCTTTTGCTGCAACTCTTTTAATTAAATTAGGAGTGTTGGGCATTATGTTAGCAATCGTTGTTAAAAATGATGATCCTATTAATTCTGCTCCAAGTAACTCGCCACCTAATTTTGTGTTTGAAGTTTTTGAACCAAGAGGAATATCTAAAAACTTTAGGGTAGTGTCGTTTAAGCTGGTAGATGTGTTTAAGGTTACATCATAATAAAAGAATCTAACCACCGGCTCAAATATTCTTGCCATAGCTGGTGTTTTCCATTGAAAAGTGAGTTTTCCTGAGGAAGCATGAAGGTTAACTGAGCCGGCTAAATTTAAAACATTAAAATCTTGTATTAGCGAGGTTTCCGATGTTATTTCTTTATTGTTTGCAAAAACTATCAGTTTGTAAGTTGCTTCTGGGTTCGTAGATAATGCTGCAGTAGTTGCAAATACAAAATTTCTATGTGCAAAAACACCTGGTTCGCGAATTGTGTCAATTTTCACACAATTAAAAGTGTTAGTTAAAGTGCCACTTATTCTTTCTTCAATTTTAACTGTTGCATTCTGGTAATATAACGAGTCGCTTACCTGTGCCATTGTATATGCATCTTCGTCTCCTAAAAATGCTTTTGAAACTCTAATGTAATGGATGCTGTCTGTAGAACTTATTAAGCCGTAAATAACCGAAATATCTTTCCAGTCATCATTTACATCAAAATCATTTTTACATTGAGATAAAAATAAAGTAGCTGCAATTAAGAGAGTTAATTTTATTTTTGCAAACTTCAACATTATTATTTCAGGTTTTTTACAACTTTATATTTGTTAATACAAATGTAGCTATTATATCAATAATTAAAAAAACTTTATTTCAGTTCGAAAAAAAACATTAGAAAATGATTGCCTAATGCACTAATTTAGTTGAATGATAGTGGTGAAAAATCCTAATGTTAAAATAATACATTCTAAAAAATGTAAGCTTAAGGGAACAGAGTGCTAGTCCATGCAACGTAAGTATCTGGAGAATACTTAATGAATTTTAAATTTCTCCCATTTGGTCCGTTTACTTTTCCAAAAGCTAATGAATCAATAGTGTTTTGGCTTAAAGAGAATCTTAATGATGGGAGTACTGGTACTATTTTAATAAATCTTGTGGAAAATAAACCTAAACCATTGTTAATGTTTGAGAAATTTGGTTTATCGGTTACCATTTCCGAAGTAGGTAGTGTTGCTTGCATATAACTGTACATTTCATCAGAACCAACAGAAATTCTTATTTCTAAACTTCCTTTAGCCACAATTCTTTTAATTAAATTTTGGTTATTGGGCATTATGTTAGCAACAGTGTGTAAAAACGCGGTTCCAATTAAACTTGTCGACATAACTTCTCCGCCTTCCTTTGAAGTTGATAATTGTGAATCTAAAGTAATATCTAAATATTTTTTAGTAGTATCAGTTGAAGTGATATCATAATAAAAGAACCTGACAACAGGTTCATATATTTTGCCAATTGGAGGTGTACTCCATGTTATGCTAAGTTTATTAGTACTTGAGGATAATTGGACTATTGGGTTTATTGGATAAACGGGAAAGTCTTGAATTAATGCTGTTTCGGCTGTTATTTCTTTGTTGTTTGCAAAAACTAAAAGTTTGTATTTTGTGTCAGGATTATTTAATAATACTGCATTAGTGGCAAAAATTATATTATTATGTGCAAAAATGCCAGGTTCACGAAAAGTGTCAATTCTTAAACAATTATAAGTGTTTGTTAAATTCCCGTTTATTCTTTCTTCAATTTTAACTGTTGTATTTTGATAATATAGTGAGTCGCTTACTTGTGCCATTGTGTATGAGTCTCCGTCTCCTAAAAAGGCTTTAGAAACTCTAATGTAATTAATGCTGTCCGATGAGCTAAGTAAACCATAAATTACAGCAATGTCTTTCCATTCATCATTTACTTTAAAATCGTTTTTACATTGACTAAGAAAAAAAGTTGCTGATATTAAGATAGTTAATTTTATTTTTGTAGATTTCAACATTTTGATTCCAAAATTTTATACAACTTTGTATTTGTTTATGCAAATGTAGTTATTATATCAAAAATTAAAATGCTTTATGTCAGTACATAAAAACACCAGAAAAGTAACAACTCATGTCTTAGCAGAAATGAAGATGAGAGGTGAAAAAATTTCAATGCTTACTGCATATGATTTTTCAATGGCTAAAATCTTAGATGAGGCAGGCATCGATGTTATTCTTGTTGGCGATTCTGCTTCAAATGTAATGGCTGGCTATGATACCACTTTGCCAATTACTTTAAATGAAATGATTTATTTTGCATCAGCAGTAGTTCGTGGTACTAAACGTGCTTTAGTTGTTGTTGATATGCCTTTTGGAACATATCAGGGAAATTCAAAAGAGGCCTTGAATTCTGCAATTAGAATAATGAAAGAAACTGGTGCGTCTGCTGTTAAATTAGAGGGTGGCGAGGTTGTTAAGGAATCAATACAAAGAATTTTATCTGCTGGAATACCTGTAATGGGACATTTAGGATTAACACCTCAGAGCATAAATAAATTTGGCACTTTCGTAGTAAGAGCACGAGAAGAAGAAGAGGCTAAAGCATTAATTTCTGATGCTCATATTCTTGATAAAATTGGATGTTTTTCTATAGTGTTAGAAAAAATTCCAGCTGCACTTGCAGCAAAAGTTTCTAAAGAGGTTCGAGTTCCAATTATTGGAATAGGAGCTGGCCATGAAGTTGACGGGCAGGTTTTAGTTTTGCATGATATGTTAGGAATAACAAATGAATTTTCTCCACGCTTTTTAAGACGGTATCACAATTTATTTGAAGAAATAAAATCAGCCGTAACACATTACATTCAAGATGTTAAATCGGTTGAGTTTCCAAATGATAAAGAACAATATTAGTTTTAGTATTATTGTTATGCAAGCGAGGACGCTTGCATAATATAGTTTTTATTTTAAACGCGTCTATGCTTTTAATGCATTTTAAGCTAAAATTTCTTTTATCGCTTCCGAAGCACAATAGCAGCCAAATATTGCTGGGATATATGAAATTGTTCCAATTGTTGATTTTTTATTCGGGCCGGTTTCTTCTGAAATAATTACAGATCTTGGTACAGTTTCGCTTGAGAACACTACTTTAAACCCCGTAGTAATATTATGAGCATGAAGTTTTTTTCTAATTTTATATGCTAATTTACATTCATAAGATTTTGAAATATCGGTGATTTTTATTTCAGCTGGGTTAAGCTTGCCACCGGCTCCCATTGAACTTATAAACTTTAATTTGTTAATTACAGAATGATAAATAACAAAGAATTTTGGTGTTAACGTATCAATTGCGTCAATTATATAATCGTATTTTTCTTTAAGTAAAATTTCTTTTATTTCATTTTCTTTTAAGTATTCACAATAAGAATAAATCTGAATATTTGGATTGATATCCAATAATCTCGATTTCATTACCTCAGTTTTTGATTTTCCAATTGTACTAATAAGTGCTCCAATTTGCCTGTTTCTATTTGATTCAACAAAATTATCGCTGTCTATTATTGATAATGTGCCAACTCCTGCTCTGCAAAGCATTTCGGCTGCAAATCCACCAACGCCTCCCAGTCCGGCAACTAATATATGAGCATTTTTAAGTTTTTTAATGTTCTCTTCTCCAATTAGTAATTCAGTGCGTTCTAGCCAATTATTCATTTATTACTTCATTAATTTTTTGTAAAAATAATGAATAGTTTAATAGGTATTGAATATCATTTATTCTACAACTTACTTCATACCAAACATACATGCTAAAAGTTATTGTACCTTTGCACTTAATTAGCATTAAGAAATATGAAATTCGAAAAATATAATTTTGCTCCAGAAATAAAGCAAAATCTTGAAAAATTAGGGTTTACCCGTCCAACCGATATTCAATATAAAGCAATTCCTCCTATATTAAAAGGTGAAGATGTTTTAGCTATTGCACAAACTGGGACAGGGAAAACAGCAGCGTTTGCAATACCAGTAATCGAAATTTTACAGGGCAGGAGAGTAGTTCGTCGTGAGCATGGAATTCGTTGTGTTGTTATGGTTCCTACACATGAATTGGCATTGCAGGTTTCAGAAGTTTTTGAGCAATTAGGCAAAGGAACAAATTTGCAG
This sequence comes from uncultured Bacteroidota bacterium, assembly GCA_903837285.1. Lineage (GTDB taxonomy): Bacteria > Bacteroidota > Bacteroidia > Bacteroidales > GWA2-32-17 > GWA2-32-17. The sequence continues at coordinate 80,903 of CAILUD010000171.1, forward strand.
GTTCTTGGGTTAATTGGTGGAGTGGATATAGATCCTCAGATTGAAATGTTAAGAAGGGGAGTTGATGTACTTGTCGCAACACCTGGCAGAATGTTTGATCTCGAACACAGAAAACATATTTATTTTGATGATGTTGAAATTCTTATTTTAGATGAGGCTGACCATATGTTAGAGCTTGGTTTTATTAATGAAATGCATCATCTTATAACAAAGATTCCAAGAACAAGACAAACACTTTTTTTCTCTGCAACAATAAACGAAAGAATTAAGGATTTAGCATATTCGTTAGTCCAAAGAGCTGTAAGGATTCAAATTTCTCCTAAAGATCCGGTTTCTAAAAATATTACTCATTCGGTTGAGTTTGTTGAGATGGATGATAAACGTTATTTTTTAGAACGAATTGTTAAGGAACATCCTGAGAGTAAAATTCTGGTATTTGTTAGAACAAAAGTCCGTGCCGAGAGAGTCTGTAAAGCATTGGAAAGAGTTGGTATTTCGAGTCAGACTATTCATGGTGATAAAAATCAGAATCAGCGATCATCTGCAATGAATCAATTTAAAGATGGAACAAATAAAATTTTAATTGCTACAGATGTTAGTGCACGTGGAGTTGATATTCCAAATGTGGAATATGTTATTAATTACGATTTACCTGAAGAATCTGAAAATTATGTGCACCGTGTTGGAAGAACTGGTAGAGCTGATAAAAAAGGTTTGGCTATTTCTTTTTGTAGTAAGGAAGAGAGAAAAACTCTTAAAGAAATTGAGAGTTTTTTAACTCAGCCAATAACTGTTAGAAATATAAATCCTGAGGAATACGAAGAAACTAGGGATTTGTCAGCTGATAGTACTCACGATTGGCAGGCTTTAATTGCCGAAGATGAAGCATTTCAGAACAAAAAGAAAAAGAAACCGGGAAAGAAGTCTTAATTGTTTTTGTTGAAACACTTCCAGCATCGTTTCCTGAGGCCATCATTTCGTAATAAAGGTGCACTCGAATCGTCATCCTGAGGCACTCGAATCGTCATCCTGAGGCACTCGAATCGTCATCCTGAGGCACTCGAATCGTCATCCTGAGGCACTCGAAGGATGACATGAATGCTGCTAAATCACACTTCGAGAGCCTCAGTGTGACTGCTTGTGTTGTTGTCATGAGATACTCAAGGATGACTTGTAAGCTGTTAGTTAATACTTCTAGCCAATCGTCAGGCTCAGGAAAAACCATCAGTGTAACTGTAAAGTTGATGCTTTGTCTTGCTTGTAAGTTTTAGTATTCTTATCATTATACTCTGCACT
>CAILUD010000172.1 GCA_903837285.1 uncultured Bacteroidota bacterium
TAATCAGTTTCTTTTTATCGCTTTTTGCCAACTACGGCTTTGCTCAATGCGGGGCCAATGAAGTAGAAGTAAAAGTAAATATTACTACCGATCCTTATGGCTCTGAAACTTACTGGACCGTTAAGAATTTAATGGGAGCAGTAGTTATGCAAGGAGGTCAGGGAGGGGTTTACTTAGGCAATACAAACTACTCGGACAGCATTTGCCTTCTTTCGAATAGTTGCTATTTTTTTGATATCTATGATACCTACGGAGACGGTATTTTTGTTCCTGGCGGATATGAGGTTTATGTAAATGAGATTCTGGTTTCCAGCGGTGGCACTAACTTTACATCCCAGGCGTCTGCAACAGTTAATTGCCCGGATTCTTGTGTACTTACGCTTGATGCCCTAATTGATCTTAAAGGGCATATCAATGGAACAATTACACTTTCCTCGAGTGATTTGACACAGATTAAAAATACCTTCGTTCAATTCCCGCAATGTTTGGCTGAAAGTGATTCGATTATATCTCTGGGAAAAAGTGTAGTGTTGGATTTTGATACTCAGTTTGGAGCACTTTTTACGACTCTCAACACTCAGTGCGGATTTTCAAAGGATCCTTTATCTGCTCCCGGCCTTGATGCAGAACGGGCAATGATTGCCCTTGAGCAAGGAATATTTGATGTAGTATTTACACCGGAAGTTTATGAATTATATCCGCAGCATATTCATGGATGGAAGTTCAACTCGTGCTATAATTTTCCTGGCTATGTTGCCTCCCCGATTGATTCAACCCTTAGCAAATCTGTACTCATCCGTGCTAATTTTGAAGACCCGGATGGGATGAATCCCTACTACGGTATTAATTTTGAAGGAATGGAGCACGCCCTTCGGCCAACTGGTTTGTACCTGGCTCCCGGAAGTGTTGTCAGCGTTACGGTACCTGATAGCCTAGTGGGCAAAGAGTATTATATTAGAGTGGGTTCGCATGATTGGGATTTGACTGAAAGACCCCAATTTTATCGATTAGACAGAATTTCCCAGAAGTTCTCCATAGATTCAACTACTATAGAGGTTTTTAATCCGCTTGGAGGAGCGATTTCAATACTTGTTCCCTACGGAGCCAATGATGGGATTGTACAGGTTAGCCTGAAAAACGGAGTGGAAGCTCCTTTCTTTTCGCTGAAGTCGTTTTATGAAACACCCGACTTCAATGCAGAACTAAGTAAACCTGGACCATGGGCTGTTTTTGAATCGGATAATGTTATGTACACCATCCCCAAGCACTCCATTGTACCCGGTCAATATGATCTCAGACAAACGCTGGAAGACTGGGAAACGGCTTATAGGGGCGTGAATTCCATTTTAGCCAGACAGATTATCCCTGACAAACACAACATGTATATGATTGCGGATCTTGATATTAGGACAGGAGTATATTCAATCGGATATCCGATGTCCAACACACCGCTTAACTACACAGATGTGCCAGGCCCAGCTTATTTTATCAATGGTCCAGGTCCTGACGATGAAGTAAACTTTCATGAAGGAGGTCATGCACTAGCGATTTCAAAATTATCGGGTGAAGAGGAAGCACTCGTTAATTTTCCATATATCATGGCGATGAATTATGGGCTGAACGAAAATTTAGATGAAGCAGTAAAATACAGCTTTGTCCCGAACACTTTTGATATTGACAAAACTGCTACGCATAGAATGGTGTCTAATACCTTTGGTACAGACAGAGATATTTCCAATACGGTAACAGACGAAGTGCGTTATCAGCACAGGGGTTACGGTTATTATTTTGAGATAGTGAAGATACTTGGATGGTGTCCACTCAGAAATTTCTGGAGACAGGAGTTCATTGATTTTGAGAACGGGATAAATCATGGTATCAATGACCAGGACCATGATGGCAGAATCCTCAGAATGTGTCGTGCTGCACAGGCAGACCTGCGTCCATTATTCCATGTTTTTGGCGTTATTCCGCAGGATCCCAATACGGTACAGGATACTTTGAATTTATTAAGTATTCAGCCTTCGCTTGAGGTTTACAATCGCTTACAGGACTATTTAACCCTGATTCCGCAAGACAACGCAGCCTTTGTCAGTTACGCATTGTCTGTATATCCGAATCTTTATGTCGATGGTCCTAATGAAGACCCTAACTACGGTGTAGGATGGCATTATCTGAAATCACTGTCTTACAATGGAGCCGAGGCTCAGCAGCGGACGAACACCTTGCAATCTATTATAAGTCTTTATTATCCCAATGGTCAGCCTGCGGGCAGTGGAAGCCCGGAAGTATGCTGCTTGCTGGACACCATGAACGTCAACATGATCAGTGGAGCGGTATCAGTAACGGGAGGGGTAGAACCCTATAATATTTCTATTGACACAACTGGAAATGTTCAGACTGTGATTGTAATTGATTTTGATGGATGTGAATCTACCACTCAATACACACTCAGTAGTCTGTCCGAGGAAAATATAGAAGAAGTAAGGATTTTCCCCAATCCTGCTTCTACTGAAATCTATATTGACCTGACAGGAACAAGCAAACAAATAGAGAGTTTACAAATAATTTCGATAAATGGTCAGATATTCAGGCAATATCAAAAAAATAGCAGTAGCATTGATATTTCTACCTTAAATGCAGGGGTATATATACTTCAAATCAATCTAGCTGGCAGTGAAAAAATCAATAAACGGGTATTGATTATGAGGTAAATAATACCCAATAACATATAATTAACTGCATAGAACACGGGTTTGGCAAAAGTGGCGGTTCTGTGATCCGCAGACACATTTGTGGTTAAACAAACATTAGTTTTGCAAATCAAGTTTTGTAGTAAAAATCGCCACCTTCGCCAAGCCCGAAAACGTTAGCAACAAGCATTAGATGAAAACATTTTTCACAATAATAGAGTTACTAATAATAACCTTTTCTGCTTTTGGACAAGAAAATCAAAAGCTTAATAACTTGGAATACATGCATGGCATTCAAGTTGAAAGCATTATTACACCTGGGACAAAGCATATTATAATTCAAAAATGTATTCCAGAAATGGACAGTATAATTTCTAATGGCAATGTTTCATTTAATCATTCAATTGTTGGAAAAATTCAAGACTGTACATTTGAATATCAAATTAGACAAGACACTTTGAAAACAATTGTAATTAGGACATTTAAAAAAATAAACACTGAACAAGCAATTGAACAATTAAATTTCCAATATGGTTTATCAAATAGAAGCTTTCAAGACAAAAAGGAAATATTTAAATGGGAAAAAGAAATAGAAACGAAAAATATATTGACTGCAACCATGACAACAAATAAATGCCATAAGAAATCAACTTTAATTATAACAATCAAAAAATAAATGCCAGTTGCTAACACCACCTACGCTAACAACGTGCAGACATGTGCAACTTGACACATTTAACATTAAATATAATTCTTAGCGGTTTGACACAGACTGCAAGTAAATGCACGTCGTTACGTAGCTTGAACCGTTAGCAAACATTAAATAAAAAGTTACAGACAACAATAATTTCATGACAAATAATGTTAATATAAAATTGGCCTCATTAACTTAATTATTAAGAATATGAAAAAAAAGACTTTTATTCCATTAATACTAATTTTAATAATCTTTAAAGGGTATTCTCAACAATCTAATAAGCTTAACTTTGAAGGAGGTATGGTTATAAATAAACCCTTAATAAAAAGCGAAAGACTTAAAAGTATAGATAATGCCTACTCTGAATATTCGGCTGACTGGACTTACAAATATTATAGTTCATCCGGTTATTTCATTAAATTTAGTTATGATTCAAAATTAATTTCAAAAAAAAAATGGAGTCTATTTGTTCCGGTTGGTATTTCTTTAATGACACAAATTACTAAATTTCATAGGCAAGGATCAGGTGGTGGTATTATAGTTGAAGTTGCGAATGAGTTGAAAACGATTTATGATAAAAATGCAAATTTATTTTTTGGCCCTTTGCTTCAATTTGAAAATAAAAAAATAAGGTGTAGCAGTTCAATATTATTAAATAATTGTTTGACTTTTTATTCTAGGACACATTCTTCACCTAATAATCTAATAGGCAAAAAAGATAATTCTGATTTTATACTTAATTTCAATTTGTACATTAGTTCCAAATTAAGCATTTTATATAATATAAAAAATAATTTATGGCTTGGTTTTTCAAATGAAATATTTTATGGAAACGGATTATACTTTATTTCAAAAAACAATTATCCAATCCATGACCCATCAATTAAGATTACCGGGAAAAATATTTGGATTAATCCTGCAATTAAATTACAACTAGATTTGAATTAGAATTTATTCGGCCAATTACGAGGCCACAATATTTACAAAATTAACATTTGCTAACACACGCTTGGCAAAACCTGGGCGGGCGGTGGCAACTTGACAATGTTAACAAATTACAAACCTCCCCGCTGCTTGACAAAATCTGCAGCTAATCGCCCAGATTTTCCAAGCGCAAACCGTTACCTGCTAGGCGTACAAAAAAACTCAGGACAACAAAAATTTTGACTTGTAATTAAAGCCAAAGTCTTTTAGACTTAATAGTTAAGTGAAACATTTGGTTCTTATAATATTACGATTTTTCACACAAATGTATTATCTTTGTATTAAGAAATAATTTTAAAAATAGGTTATGGCAATAATTTCAATGTTTTACGGTATTATTATCTCCATGTATTATTTGGACAATAAACAGCATAATTTGCCTCATATACATGTGAAATATCAAGACGAAGAAGCCGTTATATCAATTATAGATGGTCAATTATTGGAAGGGACTTTGAAGACTAATAAAATGAAACTTGTTCAAGCATGGGTTGAAATACATAATGACGAATTAATGGCAGACTGGGAATTAGCTATTAAAGGTGAAACTATTTTTAAAATAGATCCATTAAAATAATACATTATGAATCCAAGAGTAACCAACGTAAAACCAGAGCAGGACTTTAAACTTTTAATTACTTTTAGTAATGGAGAAGTTAAAAGTTTTGACGTTAAACCATATTTAGGAATTGGACTTTTCAAAGAATTAAAGGACTTAAGTTTATTTAATTCAGTAAAACCATTTTTGGGAAGTATACAATGGTCAAATGGTATTGACCTTTGTCCTGACACTTTATATTTAGAAAGCAAATAGAGTTTTATAGTCATCAACTTTAATGACGAAAAAACGCCCAGCAGGTAACACCACCTACGCTAACAACGAGCAGACATGGGCAACTTGACACATTTAACATTTAATATAATTATTAACGGTTTGACACTGACTGCAAGTAAATGCTCGTCGTTACGTAGCTTGAACCGTTATGCTTAATTGTAAAATGAAAATATTTCTGGTAATATTGACCTTCTCAATGGTAGGACTTTCTACTTATTCACAAAATCATTCCACATGGACTATATTGGACACAATCCATTTTGACAAGAACAAGCCACTTATACATTACATGAATTATAGCGACTCCATTCTTACCGAGGAAGGACAAGCCTATTTCGTGCCGACAACAATTAAAATTCCTCGATTTAAATTATTAAGAAATACTTTTACCAAAAAAGTAGCGGCTGACAGCATAATCTTTCATGGGCAAAGAAAAACATACTTAAAAAATAAATATTTAAAAACTGAGAATTTTCAAAATGGGAATAAGATTTCAGTTAAATACTTTGACTCAAACGGACAAGAAATAAACGAACAAGAATATTCAAAAAACAATTTAACAATTGGACCATGTGGAAATCCTCTGGGACAATATTACCTTCATGGGATAAAAAAGAAGAACAACTAAGCATAACACACGCTTGGCAAAACCTGGGCGGGCGGTGGCAACTTGACAAAATTAACAAAATACAAACCTCCCCGCTGCTTGACAAAATCTGCAGCTAATCGCCCAGATTTTCCAAGCGCAAACCGTTAGCAAATAGTGAAAGAAATGACATTACAACACATTATATTTTGTATTTTAAACCTTATTGGTTATTTGACATTTTCACAAAATCCGA
>CAILUD010000173.1 GCA_903837285.1 uncultured Bacteroidota bacterium
AATAATATTAGTTGCAACAAGTAAATTACCAGAATGGGGTTGTAAAGATACTATGGAGTTTAATCCACTTTGTGTAGATGCATACCCATTACTCGAAGTACCAAATTCATTTACACCAAATAATGACGGTAAAAATGATTTGTTCAGAGTTAACAGTAAATCAATAATAGAATTCCATGCAGTAATTTTAAACCGTTGGGGTAAAAAATTATATGAGTGGGATAATGCAGATGGATACTGGGATGGTAAAATTGGTGGCTCTGACGCTTCGCCAGGAGTATACTACTATATTGTTACAGCAAAGGGAAAGAAAGAAACAGATTATGAATTCAAAGGTTTCTTCTATTTGTTAAGAGAAAAATAAAATTTAGAATTTCAAATAAAAAATGGAGGCTTTTGCTTCCATTTTTTATTTAAACTCTCTTGAAGTATAACAATCGATTAATACGCTACGGCGTATAAAATAGTCCAATTTTTTTATTCATCTCCCTACCATCTTCAAAAAAGAGGGACAATAGGTTGAACTATTTTATACCTAACGTCTGATTACAAACGGTAATATTTCTAATTCTAAATACTTTTATATATTTACATAAAAAATAAACACAACATGGAACCAACTTACGAATCAATAAAATCAATAATCACATCTGAAATCTGGACAGGTAATCAGGTTAGTTTAAAATTTAAAGCTCCTAATCAAGAACAGCCATTGGAAACTATGGGAGTTGCAATTCCCAATCAGGAAGAAATGATGAAAAAAATGGCTGCAGAAATGGCTAAAATGACAGCATCAAGTATGGCAGTAAATACTGCAGGAAATCTATTAGGTAATTTAACAGGATTTTCAGGAGCGGGTAGCGTAATAAATAGTGCTGCCGGACAAATGGGTGTAGGATACCAAATGGACCCAAATAAACTTATGCAAGTAGATTTAACAAATGAAGTTAAAGAAGAAACTATTTTAAATGCCTTTAAAACTTTAATTAATTTTTATAAATTTGAAAACAACGAATGGTTATATAAAATATAAACAACATGAAAATAATTTATTTTTGTATTCTCACTAGTTTACTTTTTGCTTGCCAAACAAATCAGAATGAAATATCGGATAATGCTGACTCACTTGATACAAAAACAAGTGACACGTTGTTAAAATCAGAAACAGTTTATCTTGAAGACCTGTTAAACATTGAAGAAGATGAATTAATAAAAAGATACGGAAAAGAAAACATAACATTAGACACTATTTGGGGAGCAGAAGGTATGTTTTATATGGGTACAAAGTTATTTGCAAAAACCCCTAAAGAAGTCATTATTTCGTGGAGCGACACACTTTATCACTCAAAAATAGTAACCCTTACAGTTAATTCTGGATATAACATCGAAACAGGGGAACTTGAACTTTACAACTATTGGAAATCGAAAACTGGGATTTCATTAGGAACAAACTTAAAAGAACTAGTAAAATTAAATGGAAGAGATTTTAAATTTTACGGACTGGGCTGGGATTACGGTGGAGAAGTTAATTCATGGAATGAAGGAAAGCTGGATAAGGCTGGTGTTGCAGTCACTCTTGGCACAGTTAATTTCGACAATCAAACAGCTGCGTATAATAAAATTGTTGGCGATCAGGAATTCTCATCTTCAAACACAAATGCAGTAAAAGTAAATCCGATAGTTTTAGTTCTTACCGTTGCAAATCTCAAATAATGCCATTTATGATTATAGAATAGCCCATTTTTTATTCATCTCCTTACCCTCTTTTAAAAAAGGGACATGCCTACCGGCAGGAAGGCAATAGGCTGTACTATTTTATAATCATAATTGTCATAGCACAAAATTATTCTTCTCATTATCTTGCTATTGCAAATTGTCGTAAAAAATAATTGGCAAAACATTTGCATTCCGCATATTCATTATGCTATCTTTGTGATATCACTTTAATATCACATAAAAATGGAAAAGTCAAAAACTTTATCAGCAAATTCAGGTTATTTAGGGTTATTAGTAGGCTTATTAATGCTATTATCTCCATTAATAAATATTGCAATTCCAGAAAACGCAATAGTTATTGGGACTACAATTTTTATTGCAATAATAGGTGTATTAACCTTTACTGGTTTAATGGTTGTAGATCCGAATGAATCAAGAGTTTTAATTTTATTTGGAAAATACAATGGAACTGTTAAGCAAAATGGGTTTTATTGGGTAAATCCATTTAACATGAAAAAGAAAATTAGTCTTAGAGCCCGAAATTTTGACAGCGAGCTTATAAAGGTTAACGATAAAATTGGAAACCCTATATTAATAGGTGTAATTCTAGTTTGGAAAGTTGAAGAAACTTTTAAAGCTGCATTTGCTGTTGACGATTATGTAAATTTCATAAAAATTCAGACTGAATCTGCAATTAGAAAACTTGCCCATTCTTATCCTTACGATAATTTTGATGATGAAGAAAAAGATATCAGCTTACGTTCTGGTGGCGATGAAATTAATCACAAATTAGAAGAAGAAATTCGTGAAAGATTAGAGTTGGCTGGGATTACAGTTCTAGAAGCTCGTATTAGTAATTTAGCATATGCCCCTGAAATTGCAAGCGCTATGTTACAACGCCAACAAGCAACTGCCGTTGTTGCTGCACGTTTTAAGATAGTAGAAGGAGCTGTAAGCATGGTCGAAATGGCTTTAGAACAATTATCAAAGAAAAACATAATTGATCTTGACGAAGAGAAAAAAGCTGCAATGGTAAGTAACCTTATGGTTGTACTTTGTTCTGAAAAAGCAGCAGCTCCAATTGTAAACACAGGCACTTTAAATCATTAAAATCATTAAAATTATGGAATCACAAATGTTAACTAATTTAGTATGGTTTATTCCATTATTAATAATAATTGCAATCTGGGATGCAATATGGAAAACTATAGCATTGTGGAAATCAGCACGAGCAAATAAACTTGCCTGGTTTATATGCATAGCAATTTTTAATACTATGGGTATTTTACCGATAATTTATATTTTAACACATCGCAAAAAAGATTAAAAATTTTAAATTGTGGGAAAAAAGAAAGCTTTTGTTTTGCGATTGAATGAAGAAACGCTTGCCGCGGTTCAGAAATGGGCCGATGACGAGTTTAGAAGCATTAACGGCCAACTTGAATGGATAATTGACCAATCTTTAAAAAAAGAAGGAAGGCAAAAAAAAGTTAACAACGAAAAAAAAGAGCAGTGAATATTCACTGCTCTTTTTTTATTATACCATTTGTTATCGGCTGTAGCGAAGCGGCGGATTATAAAACAGCCCATTTTTTTAATCATCTCCCTACCCTCTTCAAAAAAGAGGGACAATAGGTTGGGCTATTTTTCCGCCGCAACGGATCATAGTTTGAATTAAATCCATTTCAATAATGGAAAATCCATTCTATGTGGCAAGTCGGGGTTCTTAGGGAAAACCCTAAATGAGTAATCGTATACACCCGATCGTGTTGCCGGAACAACACATTTAAAAGTAACCTGTCCCTGATGTTCCGCTATAGGTTTCATTTCTTCGATAAAATGTATTTCTTTAACCTCATCAAAAACTTTTTGTCCGAAAACTATTTCAATACCAATATCAGAAGTAGGTATTTCGTGAAGATTTAAAACTATTTCGGCAATAAAATCTTCTCCAAGTAATAGTGGCTTAGCAGTAGAATCAGGTAAATTGTATGATACAACCTCAATACTTTCCCACCCTCTAATCATTTTTTGTTTCCATGCGGCAATTTTTCTTGCAAGTTCAAAATTGTTTGCAAACAATAAACTTCTTCGTTCAAACAATTTGTTATAATATTTACTATAATAATCATCAAGCTGGCGTTTCATAGTAAAACGAGGAACTATATCAGAAATAGTTTTCTTAATATGTGCAATCCATTTTGTTGGTAAACCAGATTTGTCATTATTGTAAAAAGTAGGAACAATTTCATTTTCGAAAAGGAAATATAAAGTTTCTGCATCTAACTCATCCTGAAAATCCTGATTGTCGTAAGTGCGCTCTTCCTTTAAAGCCCACCCTGCTCCTTTCACATAGCCTTCGGCCCACCAACCATCTAACACACTGCAATTTACTACACCATTCATCACTGCTTTTTCTCCGCTTGTGCCCGAAGCTTCGAGTGGGCGGGTTGGTGTGTTTAACCAAACATCAACACCTTGCACTAATTTTTTTGCAAGTTCAATATCATAGTTATCCAGGAATAATATTTTACCTACAAATTCTGGACGTCGTGATATTTCAACTATCATTTTAATTAAGTCCTGACCAGCTTTATCGGCAGGGTGAGCCTTACCTGCAAAAATAAATTGTACAGGCTTTTCTTTATTGTTAACAAGTTCGGCTAATCGTTTTAAATTACTAAAAATTAGATGTGCTCTTTTATATGTAGCAAAACGACGGGCAAAACCAATAGTTAAAACATTTTCGTTAAGTTTTTCAACTGTCTCCAGAACTAAAGTAGGATTTTCCTGACGATTTTCAAGTCCTTCCATTAATTTTTTGCGAATCGTAGCAAATAAATCCGAACGTAATTGAGAACGAACTTCCCAAATTTTTTCGTCTGGTACTTTATTTATTGCAGCCCAAGAGTCTTTATTAGATTGATCGTCAAAAAATCCTTTTGGTAAGTATTCGTTATACAACCCCCACCATGGTTTTGCAACCCAGGTAGGAAAATGTACACCATTTGTTACGTAGCCAATATGCAATTCTTGCGGAAAATAATCACTCCATAAAGAATTAAACATAGTACGCGAAACCCTTCCGTGTATTTTGCTAACACCATTAACCTCTTGCGAAAACTTACAAGCTAAAACCGACATTGAAAATGTTTCTTTAGTATCATCTTCACGTACGCGGCCTAATCCCATTAATGTTTCCCAACTGATATTTAACTTATCTGTAAAATATGAAAGATAAGTTCTTATCATATCTTCGCGAAATGCATCGTGACCGGCGGGTACAGGAGTATGAGTTGTAAAAAGCGAAGAAGTACGAACTATTTCTAAGGCCTCATAAAAATTCATGCGCCTTAATTCAACCAATCTTCTTAATCTTTCTAATCCAATAAAAGCAGCATGACCTTCATTACAATGATAAATCTCTGGTCTAATTCCCAAAGAATCTAACATTTTTATACCGCCAATTCCCAATAATATTTCTTGTTTTAATCGATGTTCAAGATCGCCACCATATAATTGGTAAGTAATACTTTTATCAGCATCTGAATTCTCTTCAATATCTGCATCCAATAAATAAAGTGGAACCCTACCAACATCAACTCTCCATACTTTTGCATGTAACAATCTGCCTGGCATTGGAAGATTAATAATTACCCAATCGCCTTTTTCGTTTCTAACAGGCTGCAACGGTAAAGCCGAAAATCTTTGAGGAATATAATTTGCAATTTGTTCTCCGGAAACCGATAGAGATTGTGTAAAATAGCCATATCTATATAACAAACCAACTCCAACAATGTTTGCTGCCGAGTCGCTGGCTTGTTTTAAATAATCGCCAGCTAAAAGACCTAATCCCCCAGAATATATTTTTAAAGTATCGTGCAAACCAAACTCCATACTAAAATAACCAATTTGCTTTTCGCCATCGTTGTGTTTAGAGCTCATGTAAACATCAAAAGCAGCATTTACTCTTTCTAGCTTTTGAATAAACTCCTGATTTTTTTCAAGCTCTCTAAATCTTTCTAAATTTATTGATTCGAGTAAAACAATTGGATTATGACTTACTTCTTCCCATAGTACAGGATCAATCATTTCGAATAGCTCATGGGCTTCATAATTCCACGACCACCATAGATTTTTAGATAATTTTTGTAAATTATAAAGACTATGAGGAATATATGATTTAATAAAAACTTTTTTCCAGGCAGGTTTTACAGTCTCAATGTTTTTAAGTGATTTTAAACCCTCGGGCAATTGTTTATGCTTATAGTCTTCACTTCTTAATTCAGCTTTTTCTAGTGCTATATGGAAGGCTTCATGATAATAAGAAATAAGATTTCGCCATAATACAGTTTGCGAAATTTCATATGCAACTTTACGGGCAGAAGCTATTTCACTTTCAGATTTTGAGTCGTACCCAACAATAAATTTAGATATTTCATGAAATACTTCAACGTGATTAAAATCGTCACGAACAATTACTTTTATTCCATCACCTCTTTCATCGCCCTGTTGTTTTATCCATAATCCAAAACCTGCAAGGGTTGTTGTTACGGTTGGAATATGAAAAGCCACACTTTCCAACGGAGTATAACCCCACGGTTCATAATATGATGGAAAAACAGACAAGTCAAAACCTATTAACAAATCGTAATAAGGTAAATTAAAAACGCCATCTACTCCATTAAAATAACAAGGAACAAAAATAATTTTTACTTTATCTGAAGGTCCATTATTTAGATTGCTTTCCTTTATTTTTTGAAGTATCGGGTCATACTCAAAATCGTGAAGATTATGTGTAAGATATTCGTGTGAAATAGGATTATTAAAATCGCAATTATGAATTCGTTCTATTAGATCGGTTCTTGGCCCTGCGTGATTTGCGGGGACGGTAATAAAAGCAATGATATTTTTTGTATACTCAGGGTTTTCATTAATTTCGGCCATTGAATCAATAAAGAGATCAATCCCTTTATTTCTGAATTCGTAACGACCACTATTAATAATTAACAAACTGTTTCGATCTATTTTCTGATTAAGCAGAGCTTCTGTAACATTAAACAATTTATTTCTTGCAATTTGTCGTTTTTCTTCAAAATCACAATCCAACGGAACAAATGAATCTTCAAAACCATTAGGAGTAACTACGTCGGCTTTTTTATGATGAAACTGAACACATTCTCTATCGGTAATTTCGCTAACAACAGTAAATGCATCGCAGTTATTTGCCGAAAGCATTTCTAATGATTGCTTTGATTGTATATTAAATCGCTCTGCCAATTCGTTTGCGTCATATTTTTCAAGATCTCTGTATAATGGCAATCCATTTCCAGCAATTGATCGTCCTACAGTTGTTGCATGAGTTGTGAAAAGTGTTCCTATTTGTGGAACTTCCTTTTTTAAATAAAGAATTCCAGAGCCTGTCATCCACTCATGAAAATGAGCAATAATTCTGTCTTTAGAAGTGTGAGAAAATTCGTAAAAACTCTCTATCAGCTTAGCTGAAGCATAACCAAAAAGAGTAGGCTCCATATAATCCCATTGACCATGAAGCGAATCGAGTTTGTAAGTTTCCCAAAACTCATAAAATATTTTATCTTTCTGACTGAAATAAGGGGTAAAATCGACGAGAATTACTACCGGAGAACCAGCAATATTCCATCTGCCAATTTTAAATTTATTTCCCTCAATTTCAGCTTGTATACGCCAGGCTTTGAATAAAAATTTATCTTCTATAAACTCTGGATTATGATGAGTCTCTTTCCAAACATCTGGTCCGATTAAAATATAATTATCTTTTAAATCATCGACTATTGATTTAGCCTTGGTGGATATTACAGTGTATATACCTCCAACTTTATTACATACTTCCCAGCTTACTTCGAAAAGATAATCGGGTAAAAGGTTATTTTCAGCCATTTAAAATATTTTTTTGTTTTCCGGATTCATTTTCCGGAATAATACCGTAAAGTTAAAATCAAAATGAATATTTCATCTATTAAAAGATAAAATATTCAAATTGATGATTAAAAACATTAAAATCTCGTATTTCGTTAATTGACAATAAATTTAGTCTTAATAAACTTTCCTTGCTCGGTTAAAATTTCTGTAAAATAGAACCCTTTGTCAAAACCTTTTACAGAAATAGCATTTTCATCGCTTTTGCAAATTTTATTATACAATTCTTTTCCCGATACATCAAAAATTCTTAAAGTGTAATTCTTATTTTTAAAATTATCTGATACTTTAATAGTTATATAATCTGAAACAGGATTTGGGAATACAGAAACAGATGGTTCATTATTTGCAACTTCCGAAACATTTAAATTCGCCCACGAAACATATTCTATTCTTTGTAAAACTCCTGAATTATTACAATATGCTATTGCAACCGGGTGTCTTTCATTTGGTGCCCAAAATAAATATTTATTTATAGTATCTTTTTTAATTAACATCGAATAATAAGTAGTAGCTCCTATAAAAGCAAATGCACTGTCTGTTGTTACAGAATATTCGTGAATTCTTATAACATTAGAAAAAGAACCAAAAGGAGTTGTCATACTTCCCCATGCATCACAAGTTATTGTTTTATGAGTTCTGCTTCTATATAATGTGTCGAAGTTTAACGGCACATAACCAATTGTTACTTCCCATTTAGAATCATAAGTTTGACTAAAAGGATATGTACAAGGAACAGGCATAAGCATTTCCATAGGATTAATAAAAATATTTTTTTCACCCTGACCATCATAATCGCTTCTATGTCCAACTACCCACATTCCAGTGCTGTTTACTGCCCACATTGTATATCCTATACCAGCGCCGGGACTAGGAGCACCAGGGCCACCGTATAATATTGCTGGTCCGTAAGTGTAAGAATTTGAAGCTGCAAATGATGATGCGAAAGGAAGGTTTGCTGTTATTCCATAAGTAGCATATTTGGTAGAATCGTTAGCAAGTGTGCTATAATTCCATATTTGTGACGAGGCAGATGGGCTACCCAATGAAACAGTCGGTGTTTTATCTACATAAAGCATAAAAGTATCACCAGGTTGAGGCAAATCCTGCTGGTAAATAGTTATCTGAGCATTTGAAGAATAGCAGAAAAGCACTAAAAGAACAGGTAAAAGTTTTTTCATAGTAGTTTATTTTGTTTGAGGTAAATATACAAAATTGTTGAAATAAAAAAGCTGCCTTTTATAGCAGCTTTTAAAACAATAAAATTTAAATGTAAAATTATTGTTTAACCAATTTCTCTCTTTTTACAAATTTATCGTTTTTGATTTCAATTGTATATAATCCCGAATTTAATTTGTTTATGTAAATAATGTTATGAGATTGAGAAATTGTTTCTTCAATCATTTTCTTACCTTCAATATTATATATTGTTATAATTGCTTTATCATTTAGATTATTGCTGATTATTTTTATATAATCTGAAGCAGGATTAGGAAAAACACTAAAATCAAGATCATTAATAAAAAGTTGATTTACGCCAATAAATGAAGAAGTATCGGCATAAATTCCAAATCCATATTGTTTAGAAATTGAAGTTGTGTCAACAATAAAATTCACATTATCAAAAAGAGTATCGCCAGCAGCAACAATAATGCTGTGAGTTGTTATTTGAGGTATGCCGGGAATGTCAACATAAACGGAATAACTGCCAAGAGGAAGATTGTTAAACTGGTAATTGCCTGTACTATTTGTTAAAACTAAACCTGCGGGCTCATCTACTGGCTCATATACTAAAATAACAGTTGCATCCGTTACTGGGGTTAAAGTTCCATCATATCTTACTTTTCCACTTACTTTACAAAGTCCACCATTTGCAGGAGAATAATTATATAATGGTAATGCAATTGAAACTGAATCTCCACATTGATTTAATGTTATTGTTTGTGCATTATTCCATTCCCATGTATTGTTATAATAAGTATTTATAAAAGTTGAGGTGTTAGATGGAATTATTTGTTCAGCTTTAAGATAATAATCACCAATAGTATTAGGATAAAGATTAAATTGTCCTAAAGAATTAACAATTCCAGTTTCTGATAATTGAGCTTCGGAATTAGCAATAGATTTAAATAATGAAACATGATAATCTGTGAAATTAACTGTTGACGAAGAGCTAAGAAGTCCAGTTATATTTAATGCGTTATCAAATATTATTTGTACTGTATCGCTATCTAAGCAATTTCCATCATTAGAGCTAACTTGCCAAATACAGTGATATGTGCCATGCTGTGAGGCAACCATTGATGTCAACGGGTGATGTGCAGCTGCCACTGTCCAAGGAAAGTCGCCAGGAAAGTAAAGCCATGACCCGGTTTCATTGGTGTTTAAGGTCGCATTCATTTGAGTATATATTCCACATATTGTAGTGTCTGTTCCTGCATAGGCAATTGGCTGTTCGGTAAATTTTACCCTAACAACATCTGATGTATCACTACAAGTGCCATTCATAGTTATCCACTGAAATTCATGATAACCATAACTAAAATTGTCTATTGTTACAGTTGGGCTTGTATTATTTGGTGATGGAGAAAATATAGTGTTTTGTATATTGTCTTGCCAATATCCATTTCCAAAAGCAGGTTGTTGTGCATTTAATAATGAGAAAGAAGGACCACAAGCCAATGTGTCACCTTGACCAACAAGAGATAGGGCTGGTTGTATACTTCCAAAATAAACAGTTACTGAATCATAACCAGGACAAATACCATTGTTTTCGTACCAGTACATTGTTATCATTTGGTTAGGTGAAGCATATCTTATTGTTGTGCAAGCTGAATCTTTATAGCTTGCATTAAAATTGCCATTTATAGCATCATAATATGCAATACCACCTTGTGGGCAACTCCATGTACCACCTTGTACAGTAGGAATAGCACAAAGATTTGCATATATACCACAAACTGTTTGATCTGGTCCTGCATCTGGAGTTGGTGGCATTCCAAAATTTACAATAACAATATCTGAAGAATCGCATGCACCATTTACTTCTGTAAGTTGAAACTGATATATTCCAAGAGCAGAAACTGTAACAGTGTAATTTGGTCCAGGTATGAAATTTGAAAAACCAGGGCCAGAAAGCTGTGTCCATGTTATTACATTTCCCGGAGCTGGCGCAGAATTTTCAAATTCATATAAATAGCCACAAACTATTGTATCTACTCCTGCGTTTGGAGTTGGAACTATGCAGCAATTAGGTCCATTTGGTAAAACTACTACGGCTTGTGTTGTTGTATTACTAACGCATCCATATGCTGAAGTAACAGTTAAACTAATATTATAGGTTCCTACTGTATTCCATGTTAAAGTGTATGGTCCGGGTAATGCTCCAGTTTGAATATTCGCGCCATTAAAATTCCAGGAATATGTGTTAGGAGACATGACACTTCCAGTATAAACTACAGAAGTCGGGGTATTTATGCAGGTAGGAGTTTGTACGTTAAAATTTGAAGTAGGAATAGTCTGAAAAGTAACAGTTATAGTGTCGGTACAGGTATTACCTAATGAATTTGTTATTTGCCATATTAAATGAAATGTTCCCGGATATGAAGCAGCAACTGTTGTTATGGGCGAATTAATATCAGAAAAAGTTATTCCAGCTTGTGGTAACCAATGGGTATTTACATCATCAATGTTTTCAGTGGCAACTAAGTTTGCCGTTAATCCGCAAACGGTAATATCCGGGCCTGCGTTTGCGGTACATTGTGCGGAAATATTATTAATGAAAGTCAATAATAATAAAGCGGAAATAATAATTGTTTTCATAATATAGTTTTTAGATATTCTTTTTATAAGACAAATATATAACTGTTTTCGTTGTCCGGTTAATAAATTATTTTTTAGGATTTGTCAGTTCGAAAGACCTGACAGCATAAGCTAAATTATTTTTTTATTAGTTTATCTCTTCTTATTATTTTATCGTTTTTAATTTCAATGGTATATATTCCTGAGCAAAGAGAATTAATATCAACTATCGTTTCAGGTTGAGAAATTATTTTTTCGATAAGTTTTTTGCCTTCAATATTGTATATTGTTAGGATAGTGTTTTCAATCACATTATTATTTATAATAACTTTTATAACATCTGATGCGGGATTAGGGAAATAAGCAAACTCATATTCATCCGTTAAATTTTCTGACACCCCTATGAATCCTGTTGTGTCGGCATATATTCCAAAACCATAATTTTTAGATATGGCACTTGAATCGACTATAAAATTTACATTATTATAAATATAATTTGCGGGTGAAAAAACTAAATGGTGGGTTGTTATTTGTGGTAATCCAGGAATTTCACATGTCATTCGATAATTTCCCATTGGAATGCCCGACATTGTATATTCTCCCAACGAATTCGTTATTGCAATAAGTGCAGGTTCGTCAGTTGGTTTATATTGTAAATAAACATAAGCATCAGCAACTAGCACATTTGATAAATCATATCTTACTATTCCGCTAATTGTTCCGCTACCACCGCTTGTTGGAGTATATCCATACAATTGAAAATTTAGATTAACTGTATCTTCACAACTTAATGTTACAATTTGAGCGCCACTCCATTCCCATGCATTGTTATAATATGAATTTGTATAAGGAATAGTATTATTAGGATTTAAAAGGTTGGCTTTAACATAAAAATTGCCCGCACCAAAAACTTCAAAATTGAAATCACCTAAACTAGATAATGAAATAGTGTCTACTATTGATGCTTCTGTGTTTACTTCAGCTTTATATAAATTAATTTCATATGCCGAATAATCAACTAAAGTAGAAGAGCTAAGTTGTCCAATAATCCTTCCCGAAGCCGGTTCGTTTAATATTTGTGAATTTAATATAGAGCTACAACCCCATTGATTTGTTGTAACAAGAGATACATAATGTTGATTCCCGCTGGGCCAATTTATCAAAACGGTATCAGATGATGTAGGATTAGTTATTGTAGGATCCATTATTCCATTAG
>CAILUD010000174.1 GCA_903837285.1 uncultured Bacteroidota bacterium
AAAATTAAATTTTTTATACGATCTATAAAAATAAAATAATAATTTAGTTTCATTCGTATTAATTATCTTTATGCAAAAAAATAAAAAATGAAAATTTCAATTGCATCAGATCATGCAGGATTTGAATTAAAAGAAGAAGTTATTGGATGGCTTAACGAAAAAAAATATACTATTATTGATAATGGCTGTTTTAGTATTGAAAGTGTAGATTATCCCGATTTTGCACATAAAGTTGCTCAAGATATAACTAATAATAATGCAGATTTTGGTTTTGTTATTTGTGGAAGTGGAAATGGTGTAAATATGGTAGTTAATAAATACGCTAAAATAAGATCGGCATTATGTTGGACTTCTGAAATAAGTAAGTTAGCACGACTTCATAACAATGCAAATATATGTGCAATACCGGCCAGATTTATTTCTAAAGAGGATGCTAAGTTAATAGTTGAAATGTTTTTAAACACAAATTTTGAAGGTGGTCGCCATCAGTTAAGAATAGATAAAATCCCTATCAATAAAGTGTAAATCTTTATAAATTATTAAGAATTTTAATATTTGGTATAGCAAACTTAATAATTACCTTTGCAAATCTATATTTTATATAGATTAAAAGGAATTTTATTACTCCTTTAATTTTTTTAAAATGAATAACTTTAAAGAATCGCACACTTTCCATATTCCTGTAATGGGAATAGGATATTCTATTGATAGCCCTGTGCGTGTTGCTAAATATGGAATTAATTCTGTAATTTCATTAGTTGATGATGGCATACTTGAAAAAATGCGTCAGTTTTACAGTTTTAAATTAAATATTCCATTTGAACCTATACCTGCAAACTCCGAAGATTATCGCGCAAGAAGAATTACAGCTTATCTTAATCTTATAGATGAATTAGTAAAACAATCTTTTGAAGAATTAAAAGATTCTATTGATAACAAAACAAAAGAACTTCAAAAATATTTCGAATTATTGCCTGATTCCGATTGGTTAAAAGAGAAGTACGAATCGGTAGTTCAAAAACTTCAAGGCATAGATCTTAAAAAATGGCTACATGCTAATTTAATTTCAGGTGCTATCGATGTAAATATTATGACAAAGCTTGATAAGGCAAATACTTATCAAAATAATCCATTACCAGTTGAGTATAATGATGCACATGCTGCAATGCGTGGATTTGCTGTAAGTAATTTATCAAATTCATCAATGGTTTTATCGGCAGGATTAAACCCAAGATTATATAGCTACATCGAAAAATTTGAAGATTTTTATCCAAAAGATGATTCTGGTTTTTTAAAAAAGAAAATCACTTTAAAAGTTAGCGATTATCGTTCAGCATTAATTCAGGGAAAATTTTTAGCTAAAAAAGGAATTTGGGTTTCTGAATATAGAATAGAATCAGGATTAAATTGTGGCGGTCATGCATTTGTTTCGCAAGGTAGTTTAATAGGACCTGTTTTAGATGAATTCAGACTTAAACGCGATTCACTTGTTCAAGAAGTACACATAGTTCTTGCTCAGGCTTTAAAAGAAAAAAATAGATTTGTTCCGCAAAGTCCACTTAAAATTAAAGTTACTGCTCAAGGTGGCGTAGGAACATCAACAGAACATAATTTTTTATTAAAATATTACAATTTAGACTCAGTAGGCTGGGGCACACCTTTTTTACTTGTTCCCGAAGTTTCTAATGTTGATGAAGATACATTAAAATTATTACAAGATGCGCAGGAAAATGATGTGTATTTAAGCGATATTTCTCCTTATGGAGTACCATTTAATAATTTAAGAAATAACACGAAAGACATTCAAAAAGAAAAACGTATTGCTGAAGGTAAACCAGGAAGTAGTTGTTTTAAAAAATATGGTTCCTTTAATTTTGAATTTCCTGGAAACCCAGTTTGCACTGGCTCTAGGGAGTATCAGAAAAAGAAACTTGCAGAGCTAAATGAAAAAACACTCGATAAAGTAACTTACGAAAAAGAATATAGAAAAATAGTAGATAAGGCATGTATTTGTGTTGGTTTAGGTACTGCTGCTTTAATTAAAAATGGTATTTCTATGTCTACCGAGGACGAAGGTGTTTCTGTTTGTCCGGGACCAAATATTGCTTATTTTTCTAAAATAGTTTCTTTAAAAGAAATGGTCGATCACATTTATGGCAGAAATAATATTATGACCAGGGTAGACCGACCACATGTATTTATTAACGAGTTAACTATTAATGTTAATTATCTAGAAACTAAAATAGCAGATAATACAATTCCTACAGATAAATCTAATGAGATAATCTTGGGATTTAAAAACTATTTTTTAGATGGAATTAAGTATTACGAGAATCTTTTTCAAAACAATACTGTTGATTCTGAATCTGTACAACAAAGTTCTTTAAAGCATTTAGAAGAACTAAAAACCAGATTGAATAACCTATAAATCAAGAAGCCAGATAGGGTTTTCTTTTTATTTATCTTCTTTAAATTACACCACTTTCACTTTTTACAAAAGATTAAGTGATTTCTTTTGCTAAAAAATAATAATTTTGCATAAACTTAGTTTATAGTAAACTTGTTTTATAATTTTGAGATTGCGCAAATTAACATATCTTTTGACCTTGCTTATTTTTGTATCACTTTCGTGTTCAAAAACTAAGAATACTATTATTTCAAGATCTTATCATAATTTAACTGCTCATTATAATGCATATTTTAATGGTAGAGAATCATTTAAGCAGGGGGTAAAAAAAGTTGACAACACTATAAAAGATAACTTTTCTATTATTATTCCTGTTTATCCTATTAGTAACGAAACAGCGGCTAAATCAGCTTCTGGTGAAATGGAGACATCATTAAATAAAGCGGCTAAAGTTATTAAGTTACACTCAATTACAGCTCGACCAAAACGTAAAAGCGGAGCATTATCAAAAAAGAAAAAAGAGTTTTATAATAAAACTGAGTTTTGTAATTGGGTTGATGATAGTTGGATGCTTACCGGAAAAAGTAAGTTTGTAAATCACGATTTGTATGGTGCAGAAGAGGCTTTTGAATATATTATTAAAGCATTTTCGAACGAAGAAATTAAATATGATGCAAGTATTTGGCTTGCAAAAACATATAATGAAATGGGAAAATATAGTGATTCCCGTAACATACTAGATAGGATAGATGGCGAAAAAGAATTTCCTAAAAGATTAATAAAGGAACTAACATTAACATATGCTGATTTATATTTAAAACAAAAAAAATATGAAGATGCAATTCCAAAATTAAAAACTGCAATTACTTTATCTCATAAAAAGAAAGAAAAAGCACGTTATTATTATATTTTAGCACAATTATATCAGCATTTTCAACAATATGCAAATGCATCAGATGCATATACTACAGTTACAAAAATGAACCCTCCTTACGAAATGGTTTTTAATGCTCAGATTAATCGTGCAACTTGCTTTGACTTTGGTTCGGGAAATGCTGATCAAATAAGAAAACAGCTTTTAAAAATGCTAAAAGACGATAAAAACATTGATTTTCAGGATCAGATTTATTATGCTGTTGCAAAACTTTATCAAAAAGAAAATAAAACAGAAATTGCGTTAGAAAATTTCAAATTATCTGCAAAAACAAGTATAAGTAATTCAATGCAAAAGGCTTTGTCGTTTTTGGCAATAGCAGATATTTATTTCGAAAAACAAAAATATATTATTTCTCAGGCATATTACGATTCTACAATGTCATTCATTGACACTAAATATTCTGACTACGAGGCTGTTGATGCAAAAGCTAAAAATCTTTCAGAGCTTGTTAAAAGTTTATTGATTATTCAAAATGAAGATAGTTTACAACGAATAGCAGCATTAAGCGAAAAAGATAGAAATAGCGTAATAGATGCCCGTATTCAGGAAGTTGTTAAAGAAGAGGAAAGGAAAAAGCAAGAAGAACAGCAACAACAGGTGAATTCTATGTTGTTTCAACAAAATCAACAAAATCAAAACATGGGCTCGAATGTTGGTGGTAAATGGTATTTTTATAATCCGGCAACTTTAAGTTTTGGGGTTTCGGAATTTAAGAAAAAATGGGGAAACCGAAAATTAGAAGATGATTGGAGGCGTAAAAATAAGGCCGTTAAGGTTATGGCAGAAATCGACGAAAACGGTGATGTAGTTGATTCATTAGTAAAACCTGCTATTACAGATAATAAAAAACGAGAATTTTATCTTCAGAATTTACCATTGGGCGATTCTTTATTAAAAGTTTCAAATCAGAAAGTAGAAGAAGCTTTTTTTAATTCCGGAGAAGCATATATGAACAGATTAAAGAATTATCCTTTGGCAATTATTCAGTTTGAAACTTTAATAATACGTTTTCCAAAAACTGAATATAAGCTGGTTTCTTATTACGACTTATATAAAATGAATCTTGAGGCTAATAATACCGAAAAAGCGAATAAATATAAGAACCTAATTTTACAAGAATTTCCAGAAAGCAATTTTGCCCAGATGCTTTCAAATCCCAATTATTTAAAAGAGCTTTCAGAAAGAAAAGATAAAATAAATATGCTTTACGACGAAGCATATCAGGAATTTACAAGTCGTAATTATTTTAAAGTATTTGGATATTGTAAGGTCGCCGACTCGCTTTTTACTAATAATCATATAAAAGTAAAATTCGAACTTCTAAAAGCATTGTCCACCGGCGGAACAGGTAATGTAGAAGGTTTTAAAACTTCGTTAACTGATATTATTACCCGCTACCCTGGAACAGAGGAGAAAACAACAGCAGAAGGGATTTTAGCATACGTATCAAAAGGTGATTATACATATCTTGCTAATCAAACAACAAATAATACAAACGTTGTTGTAACAAATAACAATAATGTAACAGCCAATAATACAACACAGACCCAAAACACAACGGTAGACGTAAATCCGGTAGTTCAAACCGATGCAGAGGATGCGCTATATAAGCTTGATGAAACAGACAAACAGTATTTTGTTATATTATTAGATAAAAATGCAGATATCTACCATTTAAAATATAATCTTTTTGGGTATAACATTGATTATTTCAGCATGTTTAATTTTGAAATATCTACAGGAACCTGGAATGAGAGATATCAGTTAATTAAAGTACAACCATTCAATTCCAAAAAAGAAGCTGTAAAATATTATAAATCTGCAAATAAACATAAAGACGTTGTTTTTAAAGATATTGATGAACGTCAGTACAAATTTTTTGTAATTTCAGAAAAGAATATAGAAGTTCTTCAGGCAGATAAAGACTTTGATAGATACCAGAAGTTTTTTGCCAAAAAGTATCTCGAAAAAGGCAAATGACAGAACCTACAATAAAAGCAAAGCTATTATGGACCGACGATGAAATTGATTTACTTCGTCCGTACGTAATTTTTCTCGAAGAAAAAGGTTATTCGGTAGATATATCATACAATGGCGATGATGCTATTGCGATGGTTAAAGCCAATAATTACGATTTAATATTACTTGATGAAAATATGCCGGGATTAAGCGGTATTCAAGTTTTAGATGAGATTAAAAAAATAAATCCTTTGGTGCCTGTTATTATGGTAACAAAGAGCGAAGAAGAAAATATTATGGAGCAGGCTATAGGGTCAAAAATAGCCGATTACCTTATAAAACCCGTAAACCCCAATCAGGTATTACTTGCAATAAAAAAGAATCTTGATAACAAAAGGCTGATTTCCGACAAAACAACTCATTCGTTTCAGGTTCAGTTTAGTAAACTATCACAAGAAATATCTTTTGCTAATGATTTTGAAAGTTGGAAACAGGTTTATAAGAATCTAATTTATTGGGAAATAGAACTTGATAAAAATAACGATCACACAATGGATGAAATTTTGCAAATGCAAAAATCTGAAGCCAATGCAGCATTTTCGAAATTTATAAAAAATAATTATATAAGGTGGTTCGATCAGAAAACTCAAGATAAACCACTTATGTCGCCTGGTGTATTTAAACAAAAAGTTTACCCTTTGTTAGAAAAAGGAAAACAGGTTTTTGTTGTGTTGGTTGATAATCTTCGCCTCGATCATTGGCGTGTTATGGAAGAAAAATTACATGATATTTTTACGGTAGTTGATGACGATATTTATTGTTCAATTTTACCCACAACTACACAATACTCCCGAAACGCAATGTTTGCGGGGTTAATGCCATCAGAAATTGACAAACATTTTCCAGATATCTGGCTAAATGATGAAGAAGAGGGAGGTAAAAATATGCATGAGGAAGAGTTGCTTAATAAACAACATGCACGCATGGGCCGAACAGATTCAATTTATTACAATAAAATACTTAACAACAGTCAGGGAAAACAGCTAGTTGATACTTTTTCTGATATTTTAAAATTCAAATTAGGTGTTGTAGTATTCAATTTTGTTGATATTTTATCACATGCTCGTACCGAAATGAATATGATTCGCGAATTGGCCGAAGATGAAGCAGCATATCGCTCTCTTGCTATATCGTGGTTTGAACATAGTCCTTTGTTTGAATTTTTAAAATTGCTTGCACAGCACGATATTACCGTGGTTTTAACAACTGATCATGGCTCAATAAAAGTTGATAAACCGGTAAAGGTTGTAGGCGATAAGCAAACAACAACAAATCTTAGATATAAACAGGGTAAAAACCTTAATTATGTTGCTAAAGAGGTGTTTGAAATAACGGATCCTGCAAAAGTATATTTACCAAAATCTAATCTTAGTTCTACTTATATATTTGCTTGTAACAACGATTTTTTAGCTTATCCAAATAACTTTAACTATTACGTTAAATATTATAAAAACACATTTCAACATGGCGGTGTAAGTCTTGAAGAAATGTTAATTCCTGCCGTAACATTAAGTCCAAAGAAATGATTTCGTTTCAGTTAGATTCATTGTCGCAATTAACACAGGCGGCCGAGTGGGTTTTAAAAAACACTGGAAAAAATAAAATAATTGCATTTTATGCCGAAATGGGAGCAGGAAAAACTACTCTTATAAAAGAAATATGCAGATTATTGGGCTGTACCTCACATGTTACTAGTCCTACTTTTGCAATTATTAATGAGTATTTAACCACTAATAATGAATCGATTTTTCATTTCGATTTTTATCGATTAAACAAAATAAATGAAATTATTGATATTGGTTTTGAAGAATATATTGACGGAAAAAATTATTGTTTAATCGAATGGCCCGAACTTTCAGAACCATTATTACCATTCGAAACGCAAAAAATCAAAATAAATATTGACGAAAATCAGAAACGTACATTAACTTTGTACGTATAACGAGCGGTAATATAATTATCTGGTTTTTAATATTTAATTTATGGCAACATCAAAATCTGGGACTAAAGGAATTTCGTTGGCTGGAACTAAATTAATGCCGATGGAAGAAATGCTTGCAGTAAAAAATCATCAAAAAAAACTGACAATTGGAATACCGCTCGAAGAAGAAAGAAATGAAAACAGAGTTGCCTTAACTCCAATTACAGTTGAATTACTTATAAATAACGGACATGAAGTATTAATTCAATCCAATGCAGGTAAAGCAGCAAATTTTTTAGATAATAGTTATAGCGAATCGGGTGCACAAATTGTAACTAGTAAAGAAGAAGTTTTTAGAACCGATGTTTTATTAAAAGTAGCGCCTCTTACCGATGCTGAAATTGGTTTAACTAAAGCTCATCAGCTAGTTATTTCATCTTTAAATGTTGCTACTCAAAATGCTGAATATCTTCACCGTTTGATGAGAAAAAAATTAACATGTTTAGGTTTTGAGTATCTAAAAGATGAAAATGATTGTTATCCGGTTGTAAGATCGATGAGTGAAATTGCCGGAAGCACATCTATATTAACAGCTGCCGAACATTTAAGTAATGTGCATGGTGGAAAAGGAGAAATGTTAGGTGGAATAACTGGTGTAAATCCTTCGGAAGTTGTAATTCTTGGAGCTGGAACAGCTGGCGAATTTGCAGCAAGAACTGCTATTGGACTGGGTGCGATGGTAAAAATATTTGATGCATCGGCTTGGAAACTAAAACGTTTACAAAATAATTTAGGCCGACATATTTATACTTCAGTATTACATCCACTTGTTTTGGCAAATGCTTTAAAATCTGCCGACGTTTTAATTGGTGCTATTCGCTTGACCGAAAAAGGTACAAACTATTTTGTTACAGAAGAGATGATTAAAACCATGAAAAAAGGAAGTGTGGTTATTGATATCAGCATCGATCAGGGTGGGTGCATTGAAACTTCAAGACTAACTACTCATAGTAATCCGGTTTTTTTAAAGCATGGAGTAGTTCATTATTGTGTGCCAAATATTGCCTCCAGAGTTGCTCGCACAGCTTCTTATGCTTTGAGTAATATATTTGCTCCTTTGATTCTGGAAATGGGAAAGGCGGGCAGCATGAACCGTTTTGCAAAAGAAAATATTGGCTTCAGACATGGCATTTATATTTTTAACGGAACTCTTACTAATCGATATATTGGAAATCTATTTTCGTTACCCACACAGGATATAAATTTGTTGATGGGAGCGTTTTAAGATTGCGGCTCAATTCACCGTGGCTAACCCAATGACGAAAAAAACAAACTCTAGTGCGTCATGGCGGGCATGACCCGCCATCTAAGTAGCAGTATTTTAATATAATAAAAAAAGTCAGGTCGAAAGACCTGACTTCATTTTATTCATCAATTTTAAAAATTATTCAGCTTTTTTGAACACGATTGAAACTAAAGTTTTATCGTCACCACCCATGTTAATAGTTAAACCATATGGACGATTTGGTTTCATATTAATTTGAGCATCACCAGCTTTTCCAGTTAATTGTTCTAAAATTGTTACAGCCTGATGAACTCCTGTTGCGCCAGTTGGATGTCCCCAGCCAATTAATCCGCCAGTAGTGTTAAATGGAACTTCACCGGTACGTGAAGTATTTCCTGCTAAAACATAATCAGTTCCTTTTCCATGTTCTGCAAACCCAATAGCTTCGGTAGCCATAATTCCAGCAATAGTAAAGCAATCGTGACACTCCACGGTTCCAATCTGATCTTTTGTGATATTAGCCATTTCCAAAGCTTTTTTAACAGCAGCAGCTGTTGTATCAAGTTTTGTATGGTCGGCAGGTGGTTTTGTAATATCGTTTTCTGTTTGACCAAATCCTATAACTTCAATAGCGTCTTTTTTGTCAATACCACAACGTTTTAAACCTTCTTCTGAAACAATTGCTAATGCTGATGCACCATCAGAAACTTTAGAACAGTCAAAAACATTAAGATTATCAACAAATGAACGACCGTTTGGTTCCATCATTCCCAATGCCTCTAAATCTTTTGAGGTATTATGAAATTCTTGTGCTGTTGAACAAAGTCGGGCATTTTCCATTGCATTTACAAACCACTTAGCCATAGCCTTACGGGTTTTTTCTTTGCCAAATTTCTCATAATAATGACCAGCACGATCGCTAAATTTTCCAGGGAAGAAATATGCATGACCATCTTTTCTTTCTTTGCTCCAACCGGCTGCAGCTAAAATATCAGCACCGTAAATTGCCTTGACAGTATTCTGAACTTCAATACCAACAACGAGCACAACTTCAGCTGTCTCGGCCAGTACTGATTTAATACCGTTCATTAAAGCAAGAGCTCCTGTTCCGCAAGCGCCTTCAACTCTGGTGCATGGTTTATATTTTAATCCTTCATCAACGAAAGGGAAAAAACCAGCCATGTTTGCTTGTCTGTTGAATCTAGCAGCGATAAAATTACCAACCACACATTCATCAACGTTAGCAGCACCACCAATTTGTTTTAGAACTGCTTGTCCTGCTTCTTTCATATATTCCTCTAAACCAGGGCGTTCCTTTTTTGGATTAAACTCTTTTCTGCCGGTTCCCATTGAGATGGTGTTATAACCAGCAACCATATATATTTTCTTTCTTAATTTCATGATTCTATTTTTTTAAGGTTATTGTTTCTTTTTTTTTGCCACAAAAGCACTAAAATTTTACTAAAGTTTATTCCCCTTCCTTAGGTTCGTGGGGACACGAACCTTGGAAAAGTGATCTTTGGTGTTTTTTGAGATTTAGTGGCTATATTTTAGTTTAAATAATCGTTAATTGGACCATAAGCATGAAAAAATCCTGTTAATAATACAGTGTTTACATCTTTTTCGTTAAAAGCAACTTTATCACTTACTAATTTTTGTCCAATTGCTTTTGAGCGAATAGCATAAAGAGTTGCCATTTTTGCACCTAATGTGTCCATTGTTTTTAATTCGGCAAAATATTGTTTAAAGATTTCTTCTTTTGCAGGATTTCCAACAACAGCTTTCCATGGTTTAATTGTAGCAGGTAATGCTCCTAGTTTAGCATCGCAATTTGCTGCAAAACTTTCAATTGCAATATATTGTTTTTTATCAGGATCATATATTGCTGTAACTCTTCCTTTTTCATATTTTAAAAAACCGTCTTTTTGTGAACCGTCAGAATTCTGTCCACCTTTTACACCGATTTCAATAAATTTATCTAACAAAGGACTATGAATATCTTCGTCATTTACATGAGGTTTCATTACTTTCATAATGTATTGACAAACGTCGATTCCAACATAATCTATTAGCTGGAAAATACCCATTGGACGAATTAAATAATCTTGAGTTATTTTATTGATTGCATAAACAGCTTCAACGAAAGGCATTTGTTCTGAAAGCTTAACTGCTTCAGCCATTCCATAAAGTGCATCGCGCATAAAATGTCCGTTGCCAATAAAACCAGCAAAATCGTTTGAAGGAACTTCAATTTTGCGAAGGTTTTTAATTAGTTGAGTTGTAAATTCAGGTAATTCTGGAACAGTATTTTCTGATTTAATAACTTCTACTAATTTTTGTACTGCAGGAGGGTTGTAAAAATGTACTCCAAGAACTCTTCCTTCTAATTTTGCTTCTTTATCAAGATATCCAATTGGAATTGATGAGGTATTTGTTAAAAACCAAGGTTTAACTTTTGAGTTTTGATTAATTTGTGAAAACATTTTGATTTTTAGATCTGGGTTTTCACTGGCAGCTTCAAAAACAATATTAGATTCGTATGCAGATTCTAAAGTAGTTACCGGACGAATGATATTCATTACGTCTTTTACATATTGTTCTATAATTTCAAGATTATCAATTAAATCTTTTCTGTCTTCATAAATTTTACGCAAAGCAATTGTTTTCTTTTCAGCTGCTTTAAAAACCTGTGCTTGTATATATTTCATGAGACCACCCAATGCTTTTTGGTTGATATCAATAGCATACAAAATAAAAAGTTTGTCTTTATTTTCAGGTTTAAGGCTCATGTCTGCCATCTCTATGGCTGTAAGTAAAAGTATTCCGCTACCCATTTTGCCAGCAGCCCCTAATACACTTACATTTTGAAATTTCTCAACATAATTCATATTCATTTGGTTTAATTAATAATTATTTAAAAAATAAATTTCAATTTTCAAAATTCAAATCCTTCTTTGAATTTTAGACTTTGAATTTGAGTTTTGTGATTTGTTAAATTACCAGTTAGGTTTTCTTTTTTCAAGAAAAGCTTTCATTCCTTCTCCTGATTCGCCATTGCCAAATAGGTTTCCAAACTCAACCGCTTCGTTATTTTGAGCAGAATCAAAATCTGTTTTCATACCCATAATGGTAGTTTGTTTTACCATTTTTATAGCAATTTTACCTTTTTGAGCAATTTTGTTTGCTACCGTAATTGCTTCTTCCATTAATTTATCAGGCTCAACTACTTTTTGCACTAATCCAATTCTAAATGCTTCTTCTGCATTTATCATATCGGCTGTCATTAATAAATAAAGTGCATTTGATAAACCAACTAATCTTGGTAAACGCTGAGTACCTGCGTATCCAGGAATTAATCCAAGGTTTACTTCTGGCTGACCGAATTTTGCAAAAGTGCTAGCAATACGTATATCGCAACCCATAGCTAATTCACATCCACCACCAAGTGCAAAGCCATTAACTGCAGCTATTACAGGGATTGACATTTTTCCAAAACCATCAAATACTTTTTGTCCGATTTTTGAAAAATCTTTTCCTTGTTGTGAATTCATGTCAGACATTTCTGAAATATCTGCTCCAGCAACAAAAGCTTTTCCGTCTCCGGTAATAATCATTGCGCGAACTTCATTCATGTTTGAAATTTGTGCCTGCATTGCTTCCATTTCTTTAAAAAAATCGGAATTTAAAGCATTCATTGCCTGAGGACGGCTAATGGTAACAATTGCGATATTGTCTTTAATTTCAAGTTTTAAGATTTTGTATTCCATGTTTTAAAGCGTATTTTATTTTGGGAGTTAAATATAGAAATAATGTTGAAACATTTAATCGTAATAATCATCTTTCTGGTTGATTAATCTCTCAAATAATCTTAATTTTCTAATGATTGCAGGCATTATGCTGCTTATATGTTATTTAACACGGTTAGCCAAATCGGTATTTGTGTAAAATACACAATATAAAATCAGACTTGTTTATAATCTCAATTAGCCAATTTTAAAAAATTTACATTTTATCGTTATATATTTGATAAAAAAATTTTAAGTGAAGATTTTGATTGCCGATTCACAACCAGTTATAATTGAAGGAATAAAATCAATTCTTAATCAGTTTAATAATATTAAAATTATTGAAGAAGCTGATAATAAAATTACATTATTTGAAAAAATACAGACGTTAAAACCAGAGATATTAATTATTGATATTGAGCAAATAACAGGATTAAAAATTAGTGAGATTAGTATAATAGAAAAGATTTCACCTGATACAAATTTGTTTATTTTTTCAAATAATATTAAAGAAGATGAAATACTTCAATTACTAGAATTTAATGCTGTAAAAGCCTATCATTTAAAAAATTGCAAGAAAGTTGATTTTATCAGAGCAATTACAGTAATATCAAATAATGGAAAATCTTTTTGCGAAACAGTAATAGAATGTTTGCATAAAGCTCTAACAAATAGGGATATAGCAACAGACTCATCAGTTAATGTAAAAGAGCTAACTAAGCGCGAAACAGAAATTGTTAAATTAGTTGCAGAAGGAAAAACTGCAAAAGTAATAGCTGAAAAACTGTTCATAAGTATCCATACCGTAAATACTTACAGAAAAAATATTCTTAAAAAGCTTGGTGTAAAAAATTCATCAGAGTTGGTTATGTATGCAATAAAATCTAATCTAATTGATTCGACAGAATATTATATTTAGTCATACTGAGGCACTCGAAGTATGACATTGTCACTCTTCGAGAACCTCAGAGTGACATAAGTTACTCGTTTAAATTATAAAGCAAGGTTGTTAAATAACGTTCGCCAGTATCAGGTAGAATAACAACAATATTTTTTCCTTTATTTTCTGGACGTTTAGCCAGTTCTGTTGCTGCAAAAACAGCAGCGCCCGCAGAAATCCCAACAATTAAACCTTCAGTTCTGGCAAGGCTTCGCCCAACTTCAAATGCTTCTTCGTTTTTAACTTGAATAATTTCATCAATCACTTTGGTGTTTAATATTTCTGGAATAAACCCAGCTCCAATTCCTTGAATTTTATGAGGTCCTGGTTTTCCGCCAGATAAAACAGGAGAATCTGTAGGTTCAACAGCTATTATTTTAACATTTGGATTTCTTTGTTTAAGAATTTCTCCTACTCCTGTTATTGTTCCACCTGTTCCAACTCCGGCAACAAAAATATCAACCTTACCATCAGTGTCTTTCCATATTTCTTCAACCGTGGTTTTGCGGTGAATTTCAGGATTGGCAAGGTTTTTAAATTGTTGAGGGACATAAGAATTTTTAATTGTTGATGCTAGTTCATCAGCCTTTTTTATTGCACCATTCATACCTTCTGCTCCCGGAGTTAAAACAAGCTCTGCGCCAAGTGCTTTAAGCAGATTTCTTCGCTCCATACTCATAGTATCAGGCATGGTTAAAATCAATCTATAACCTTTAGCTGCTGAAATAAAAGCAAGTGCAACACCGGTATTTCCACTAGTAGGTTCAATAATTACAGTTTCTTTTGTAATCAAACCTTTTTCTTCGGCGTCTTTTATCATTGAAAAGCCAATACGATCTTTAATGCTTCCACCCGGATTAAAATATTCAAGCTTTGCAATAATAGTTGCTTGTAAGTCATTTAATTTATTGTAATTAGAAAGTTCTAATAAAGGAGTGTTTCCAATTAGTTCTGTTAAGTTTTTTGCGATTTTTGTCATTGTTAGTTTTTTTCTGCAAAGTAGAGCACAAAAAATGCAAATGTAAATACCTATTTATAGGGTAATTTAAATTAGAATAATATTCGACGTGTTTTTTAATCAATTTCTCCATTATTTTTTCAAAAAAAATCATGACTTTTGAGGGTTTTATATACATTTTATAAATTATGCAAGATAAAGAAGCTTACAAACCAAAAAATCACATTAGAATAGTTACAGCTGCGTCCCTTTTTGATGGTCACGATGCTACCATTAATGTAATGCGTAGGGTAATTCAATCGTCTGGTGCCGAGGTAATTCATTTGGGTCATAATATTTCTGTTCAGGAAATTGTTGATTGTGCTATACAGGAAGATGTGCAGGCAGTTGCAATAACTTCTTATCAGGGTGGGCACATGGAGTTTTTTAAATATATGCTCGATCTTTTTAAAGAAAGAGGTTGTGGACATATTAAAATTTTTGGCGGTGGTGGTGGTGTTATACTTCCCGAAGAAATAAAGGAACTTCAGGATTATGGTATTGCTCGAATTTATTCACCGGATGATGGACGCGAAATGGGCTTGCAGGGAATGATTAACGATTTACTCGAAAAATC
>CAILUD010000175.1 GCA_903837285.1 uncultured Bacteroidota bacterium
TAATTCCGTCTTCACGGTTGGCAATAAGGTAAACGTCTTCTGTTACTTGCTTAGTTTTGTATTTAACGTCGTGTGCTAACGTTTCTAAAGTTTCTGCTAGTGGTTTAAGACTTTCAGCGTAGCCCCTGTTAGATTCCTTCTTTGCATCGTTGATGTCCTTAATCTCGATAACGAGCTCTGAAAGCATAGCTCGCTTTTCGATTAGTTCCTCTTCTGTAAAAGGTTTACTATAAGAGAACGCTTCTACACCATCAGCGTTATCTGACAGTAATTCAATTCTTTTGGCGACTTCAAAGCCTTCATAAATCGGTATTTTTTTCATTTTTTTTGAAATTTATTAATTGATACTTGTAATTTTTTGTATTATTCGTCTTATCTTTGCAGACGTGTTTTGAGTGATTCACTCAATGTTTTCTATAAACCTCCGATTTCGGGGGTTTATCTTTATATAGCTAATTGATTTTTAATAGATTCAACACAGCCACAAAATTCACTAATCGTCATCGTTCCATCGATTTCCTGCCTTATTAAAGGCTCTTTTTTCGTATTATCAATAACCCTTAACACTTTATTAATTGTTTCAAAAACAATCTTATAGCGGTCTGTTTTGTACAATTCGGTTGGTGCCATTATTCAATAATTATAGGGTTTTCCAATCCGTATGTCATGCCTTGAAACTTGTATTCAACTTTCAACGGTTCACTTTTGATAACCTTTGCAAGTACTACTGTTTTGCCATCGATGTGGCGGACTTTTACATTTGAGCCAATTCGCTCTAAAATTCGTGTGTTCATTTGTTTTCTAATTTAAAAATTAATACTTCCGACAATCTGAATAAATATTTAGAACTATCGCCATTGGTCGGTTTCAATGCTTTCGTTTTGACTAATTTTGTTAGCGTATTGGGGTGTACTCCCAAAATCCCAATTACAGTTTTGCTATCAATCAAATCCGAGAAACTACCAATTAAATTCTCCTTAGTGTTTTGCTTTGTAGCCACGTTTATAGCCTCTATAAAATCGTTTGCTGATAATTGATATGTAATTGTTTGTTCCATCGCTTATTTCGATTTATTTAATGCTGTACCTGCAAAAATGAAAGCCATTAAGGCTGCAATTGATATTGCTATGATTTCCCCTACCATTTTGTTTCCTCCGCTTCCTTAATTTTGTTCATTTCGTAAACTTCATCTGATTTGTCAGCCAGATTGTTAGCCAAGCCTTCTGCTTCCTGTTGACTGTCTGACCATTTGCAAAAATCATCGTAATCTGGATACATAATTATATTTTTTCTAAGATTTCGGACTGTTTTAAATTCAATTCTTGCGAGATAATACTTAAAGACAAAGCGGTTGTCAATTTTGTATTATTTTCCTTAATCCATTTACGAATTGTAAGTTGGTCTTTTCCAAGTTCATACGCTAAGCGATTTCTTAAACGTTGATTTTCTGCGATTTTTTTCAGTGTTTTTTGTCGAATTTGCATTTTTTTATATGTATTTTTGAATAATATTTATTTATGCAAAAATACACAAAATTGTATAATTATACACGTAAACTGTATTATTAACTATTATTTAACATTTATCCGTTATGATTGATATTAAGAACTTTAGACTTGACAGGAAGTTAAAACAATCCGAACTCGCTGATATGCTAAATTTTAACAGTAGTTACCTGTCGCATATCGAAAATGGTCGTAGGGAAATGCCTAAAGACCTGTATAATAAATTTATAGACACCTTCGGTTTGGAGGTTACAAGCCAATATTTAAAAGAGGACGCAGTTGTAAAGAAAATACCATTCTTTGACAAAGATAGTATTGCAAAACTTCGAACCTTCAATAATCTTATCGACAATATACCTAAGTATGAACTCGAAGTTCCTTCGCTTGGCGACGTTGATTTTGCTATCCCGAATTTTGATAATGCAATGGCAGATAAAATAAACGAAAACGATATAATAGCCTTGAAAAGAATACATTTGAACGACATTCTATATGGATATACCTATTTAATCGTAACTGATATTTTCAAAACTTTACGGTACATTAAAAAAACTGATAATCCAGAATCGTTATTGCTGGTTGCTGAAAACAAACAATACGACGATACGATTATCCATAAAGACACCATTAATGACATCTTTATCCTAAAAGGAAGGATATGTTCACTATGACGAACAAAACCTTTAAACAACGCTTCAAAATCGATTCTAGCCAGCTAAACGATTTGTATTTTATTGTAATTTCTGACAAATTCGGAAAATATTGTGTAGTTTCGCAAAACAAAAAAGGGAATTTCGTAA
The DNA here is from genome assembly GCA_903837285.1 of uncultured Bacteroidota bacterium. Taxonomy (GTDB): domain Bacteria; phylum Bacteroidota; class Bacteroidia; order Bacteroidales; family GWA2-32-17; genus GWA2-32-17. Next base: position 2,306 of record CAILUD010000175.1, read on the forward strand.
TTAAACGAAATATCCCTATTTATTCATTTTCAAATAATTAGAATATTATGTTTTATTTCATTGGGGTTGTCATTGCTACGACAGCCCTAATTACGGTATTAATAGAAACTTTCATTTTCTCGGCTACATCCCAGTAACTATCTGTTGGAATAGAGCCTTTCTGTTGTTCATTCATTACATCTTCGTAGATACTTTTGTAATTTAAAGTTAAAGATGTTATAAATCCTTTATTGGCTAACATATCTATTATGTTGATATTTTCTTGTATAAATTTATAAGTCGTCATATTGTTACATTATTATATTTATTCTTTTTGTGATTTTTGTCATTTTTTTGTTTAATATTGAATGTAAAAAGATACGTCCTTTTTCTGTCCAGTATGTTAGAATATTGGTTTTTGAAATACCATTTCCTTGGTCAAATACAAATGTTTTTGTTCCTGTATATCCTAAATTTTCATACATAAAATACAATACCCATGTACCATTGCTTTTGTAAATAATTCTTTTGTCATGTAGGAGCCTATTAAAGCTAATAGCGCTCATTCCAAATTCTTTTGCTATAACATTTGTCGCTATTAACGCATCTGAATTTAAAACAGCATTGCAATATTCAACTTTCGGTAGTACCGTTCTTAATACATTATCACGAATTGCAATTTTATCTTCATTCTCTTGTATTGACGTAGTTTGAATTAATAACAACTGGTCTTTTTCTTTTATTTTCTCTTCCAGTATTTTATTTCTATCTGTAAGAATTGATAATGCACGTGTAATGATAAAGTCGTCATCAGAAAGCATTGCATCTTTGCTTTTAATTGCTTTTTCACGTCGATTAAATTCATTGATAAAAAGTTCTTTGAACTCACTGGCTTTTTTGCCAGTATAACCCATTACTAAAAAGCTAAAACCGTCTTTTGTTATTTCGTAACACGGATAGCTACGGAAGTTGTTTTCTGATTTGTAAGAAGAGAGCGCAAAATTGCGCTTTGTAAATTCTTCCGAACATTCAAGTCTTTGAATATCCCTCAAGACCTCTTTGTGATTTTTTTCAAAAATTTTGGCTACAATTAACGATGTGGTTACATCGCTACCTTTTTCGTTGGTGAGCACCAGCGAAGTTTCTTGATTGTTGAGCTTGGACATTTTTATTGTTTTTTAAAAGTAAATAAAAAAGGTAGGGGGTGTCCAAACTCAACAGTGTTTTGACCGAAGTCAAAAAGGAAAGTTTACCCCTACCTATATCTTTAAAATTTTTGTTTATTACTAAATACATACACTATTGAAAATTTGGACAATGCAATATTAGTAATAAAATTAATATGATTTACATATATTATATATTTAACTGTTATTTAACTTTAAAACCTTTCAGCTTTATTAAAATCCTTATCAATAATAAATGTATTTTCTTCTAATATAACTGCACCTAATTTGTTTTTCGCCCTGTATTTATGCGACATTTTATAAATCAATTCACTTTTAAAATTAGCTTTAGCTTTTTCAAATTCCTTTTTCTTTTCATTCAGTTGATTTTCAGATTCTAACATTTTTGCTTTGTCTGAATTGTCGTGAAATTCGTCATATAGTAAGCTGTCAGATTTATACGCTGATTCCTCAATTGCGTAATCATAAAGAGGTGCGTAAAACTCTGTCGAATCAGTAATTAACTTTCCAAATTCAACGCTTTCATAACTTTTGGCATCATTTAGATTAGCTTGCAAATAATCTTTGATTGCTTTTTGTGCTTTCTTTTCGGGTGAAGTACACGAAACTATAATAGTTGAAAATACAACTAATAATCCTAAATTGATTAATTTTTTCATGTTATGTGTTTTTTATTGATTAATATCGGGCAAAGATACATCTTTTTTAAAATATTCACTATCCTTTAATTTCATTGCGTTGAGCTTGTTTTCTACACCGATATAACCAACAAGTGTTTCAATGCTTTTATGTCCAGTTAACGACATCAAAAAATATAAATCGAAGTCTGCCAGATACATATTAGTAATGCAACTTCGGCGTGCTGTGTGCGTAGTAATTAATTCATATTTAGGCACAAACAAATCTTTTTTTACCTTTTGCCTGCCCTGTCTGGTATCTTTGACTTTTTGATTAAATCCAGCCTCCCTACATAACGTTTTAACCACTCTATTAACTACTTGGTCGGAATGCAAAACAGGTAAACCGTTATACTTTTTTAGTATTTCTTTAACCTGCCAATGGATCGGAATGTAAGCTGGGTCTTCGGTCTTTTCCGTTTCATCAATACAAATCAAGCCTGTACTTTCCACGTTATCTGAAATCACTTTTGGATAATCCGAAACCCTCAAAGATGTTCGGCACCCGATTATAAAAATATCGCGAACCTCTCTTTTTAAATCGCTGTTAAAATCTTTGCTGAATAGTGTATTTATTTCCTCTTCCGACAAATAAACGTGTTTTATTTTTTTCATTGGGCTGCGGAATTCTTTTGACTTGAAAAGTAGGTTTGTGTTTTGCCCTCCCAACGTAGCTAAGTTCATAAATCTTTTCAAACAACGAATTTCCTTCCCGATGGTATTTGTTGATAATGGTATTTCTGTAAGGTATTTCAAAAAACGATTGTAGAAATCAATGTCGATGTCCTCGAACTCCAATGGACGATGCAAGTACTTATCTGAATAATCCTTTAGCCTTTTATAGGTATTTCTATATTTTCTTACCGTATCGTCGTTCAAATCGTCAACCTGCATCAATCTATTTTTGACTACCTGTTCGATATGCAAATATAGGCTGCTTGTAGCCTCTTCTATAACCTTAACTCTTTTAAGTAATGTATTAGTATGGTATTTGAGTAAATCGTTTGTAATGCCTCTATTTTCCTCTTTAAGCGTATCGTAGGCTTTTAGTATCGCTGAACGTACCTTTTCAAGTGTTTTATTAATCCAAACGAAATCGACTGCCTTCCAATTTTCTTTTACTTTTTGTTTTTCCTGATTCCAATAGACTGGTTCAACACTTTCGCCTGTCGAATAAACAAACTCCTTTCCAGAGTAATACAGTCTAGCCATTACTGCTGTCGGTTTGACGCTTTTTTTATCCCTTAAATAGAAACGTAAATTTGCCATGTTTTCTGTTTTCTGAATTGCAAAGATACGTCAAAAAAATAGCGTTACGGAATTCGTTACGGGTTTGTGTGTGAAAAGATAGGTTTCTTGTCCTATTTCATTTTATCTGGTCGAGCTGGCAGCCTTACTTGTTTGTGAGAAAACAATGTTCTTGTCATATATCGGTCGGTTCAGGTGGGACCACTCAGATATCAAAAATCAGGCTTCCACTTTCGTGTGAAGCCTTTTTAATTATATGGAGTTTAAACAGTTGCATTGTTTTAATTTTTGCTGCAAAGATAATAAAAGTGCGTCAACTTTGCGTCAACTAAA
>CAILUD010000176.1 GCA_903837285.1 uncultured Bacteroidota bacterium
GTGGGCCACAGACCATGGAATTGGAGAGTTTTTAAAATAATCATTATTGTTTCTTTGAGTAGCTTGCGTATCGAGAAGAAATGTATTGCTGCAACAAAACCCTTTTTGCTACTTCGTCCGCCGCTCCGCCACGACGGAGGAAGCAAAGCGTATCGAGAAGTAAGGAGGCTGAAATCCTGTAGTTCTCGATAAACTCGAACAAGCATCAAGGATTGCCTCGATGAAATGAACAAGTAAAATGAATTCCTGATCAGTTCGCCGCTCCGCCGCCGCGGAGAACGAAATGACGATTGGGTTGGTTCCTGGTCTGTGGGCCACAGACTAGGGAGTAGCACAGACCAGGGTTATGAAAAATAACGTATGTTTTGCTATATCATCTCAAATTTTGTATTTTTACATAAAAAATCATTTCATATGGACTTACAAACTCGAAAACTACATTTTATTCAAGAGTTTCTTCGGCTTGCTAATGATAGCATCACAGATAAATTTGAGAAAATGCTTCAACAGGAAAGAAAGAATATTGTAGAAGCAGAAATTTCTTCTATGACTCTTGCTCAATATGAAAAACGAATTGATGTTGCTATTGATGATATTAAAAATAATAGGGTTACAACTGTTAAGAAATTGAAGAAAGAAATTTCTACATGGAAATAACAGTATTATGGTCTGATTCCGCTATATCAGATCTTCAAAACATACACGACTATTATTTATCAAAAGCGAATTTAAAAGTAGCTCGCAAAATAGTAAATGCTATTGTTAATAAATCTGAATTACTTATAGATAATCCTCGCATTGGCCAAACCGAAGAACTTTTAAAACATAAAAAAGAAGAAATTAGATATTTAGTTGAAGGCAATTATAAAATCGTATATTTACTTGAAGGAGAAATGGCGTTTATTGCTACAATATTCGATTGCAGACAAAATCCTGAAAAACTTTCTACGAAAGAAATTTAAACTGTAATGCGTATATCATGTTTTTATATAAAAAAACAAGGTGCAGGGATTAATATAAATTTTAAATAACTACCGATTTTATTTAATTAATGCTGTTCTAGATATATACTCTTCTCCGCCGAGGCGGAGGACATGAACCATGGAATTGGATAAATAGATTCCGGGTCATGCCCGGAATGACGATGGGTGTTGGTTCGTGGTCTGTGGGCCACAGACCATGGAGATGATGACGAAAAAAAAAATATTTTTAGCTATTATTTTTATTCTCTTCTAAATACATTTGCTCTAATATTTCTTTAACAGAAAGGTATGAGTTTGGTAATACATTATCGGCACAGCGACACATTATTTTTGCAACCTGATATCTTTTGCATTTACTTTTACCTTCCTCGCCATTATTGCAATAAATAGTTTTATAGGCTGAAGTAAGCGATTCTTCTGATTTTAAAACGCCTGAATATATTGGGCATTTTGCACTTAATTCACAAATATTATTATTTGTCATGATTCTATATAATGTTATTTTTTTCTACAACTCAAGTGTTTTCTCTCCAAAGTGTATACCAGCCATTGTTATATCGTCAACCTGATTTGAATCGCCTTTCCATTCTTCAATTTTATTATCTAATATTTCATATTGTTCTGACATTGCCATATGTGCTATATTAAGCAATAAATTTTTTAAAGGCATGTGTTTAAATTTTTTATTATTTGGTCCACCAAACTGATCAACATAGCCATCAGTAAATAAATAAAAAGAATCGCCTTTTAAAAATGGTATAATCTGCATTTTAAAAGGTTGTTTTCGTATATGCAATCCTATGGGCATTTTATCGCCTTTATATTCATTTAATTGTTTATTTCTTATAAGATACAATGAACTATATGCACCAGAATACTCAATTTCATTTTTATCCCAATCAACAATAATTAACGAAATATCCATTCCATCTTTTGATTGCGACATCTCTTCAGAATGATGAAGTGAAACAATAACATTATGCCTTAATGTATTTAAAAGCTCATCAGCTCTTATTGCAGGATTATTTCCAATAATTTCATCTAAATAAGCTATTCCTAGCATACTCATAAAACCACCAGGAACACCATGCCCAGTGCAATCGGCTAATGCGAAATAGGTTTTTTTATCTCTATGAGCCAGCCAGTAAAAATCGCCACTTACAATATCGCGAGGTTTAAATAAAATAAACGATTCGGGAAATAAACTTTTTATTTCATTGTTTTTAGGCAATAGCGCTCTTTGTATGCTTTTTGCATAATTAATGCTATCTGTAATATCTTTTAAAACTTTACTAAGACTTTCGTTTACTTCGCGCAATTTTCCTTCAGAATTCTCTTGAAATTGATTTTGTTCCTTTAAATAGTTAAATGTAGAAGTAAAAAAATTATATGCTTTCTTTATTCCATTTTTGGTTTCAAGTAATTCAACAAATTCACATAATGTTTTTTCTTTATCACCAATTACCGGCACTCCTTTTCTATAATTTGTTATAATAACATTTACTTTGCTTAATAAAACATCATCTTTATATGGCTTAGTTATAAAAAAATCGGCACCTGCTTTAAGCGATGCAAATAAATAATCAGACTCATTTACCGATGTGAGTAACAAAACAGGAACAGAATGAATAACATTATCTTCTTTTATTGCATTGCATAAATCGCAACCATTCATCTCGGGCATAACAATATCACTTATAACCAAGTCAACTTCTTGTTCGTATATTTTATTAAGCGCTACTTTTCCATTTGGAGCAGAAATAACATTATACCCATCATTTGTTAAAAGGTATTTAAGTTTTGCAGCTTGAGTAGGACTATCTTCAGCTATTAGGATTACTCCTTTAAAGTTCATAGAAATTAATTTATTGTTGAATTAATAAAAAATGCAATTTCCTGGAGATTCATAATATTTGTTGCACTCCCATGATTAATTGCTTCTTTTGGCATACCAAACACAACACAACTTGCTTCGTTCTGAGCTATTGTTATGGCGCCTCTGTTACGCATTAGTTTTAGTTCTTTAGAACCATCGCTTCCCATTCCTGTTAAAATTATGCCAATTGATAAATTACAATAAAATTCGGCAACAGTGCTAAAAAGAAATGATACAGCAGGACAAATTGGTTGTAATGGATCACGCGGAGTTAAAAGAATACTTCCAAAATGACTAATGCCCATATTTGATTCGGTGGGAGAAATATATACATGTCCATGTAGGGGCAACTCTCCGTTTTCGCCAATTTTTACAGGCATTCCGGTAACATTAGTAAGCCAGTCGGCAAAACCATGCTCAAAACCAGCAGACATGTGTTGTGTAATAAGTATAGGTACTTTAATATCTTTTCTTAATCCGGAAAGTATTTCCTGAATAGCAGATGGGCCACCTGTTGATGCGCCTATGGCAACTACTTTTATTTTGCCATAATTTGGAAGTATGCTAGTTTTTAAATCAATAGATTCTTTATCAATATTTACTTTTGATTTTACTTTTTCGGGCCATCTTCTTACAGTTTTAATTTCGGACATTAATCTAATTGTCTGAATTAACTCTCTTGCTTTAATTTCAAATTCGGGTTGTACAAAACTTTCAGGTTTAGCTACAGTTGCCAATGCACCAGCTTCAATAGCCTGAAAGGCAATAGCAACATCTTTTACATTAGAAATACCACTAACAATAACAATAGGTATTGGATTGGTTTCCATTATTTTTCTTGTAGTTTCGAAACCGCTCATACCTGGCATATGTATATCCATTGATATAACATCAGGCTTATGTAGCTCGGCAAATTCAATGGCCTCGGTACCATTTTTTGCTGTTGCAACAACTCTAATATCTGATTCTCGTGAAAACAAATAGGTAAGAAATTTCTGCGAGACTGTGCTATCATCAACTATCAGAAGTTTTATCATAAATATGCTTATAAGATTTTTTTAATAATTTCGAGTAAATTACTTTGATCGAAGCTCTTTTTAACAACGTACGCAGATGCGCCTGCATCAATACCACGCTCTCTGTCTTCTTTGGAATCAAGAGAAGTTACAAGAATTAAAGGAATATTTTGGAATCGGTGATCTTTTCTAATTTTTTCTGTAAGTGTAAAACCGCTCATTCTTGGCATATCAACATCAGAAATCACTAAATCAAAATTACCTAATGGTAATTGTTCGTATGCATCAAGCCCATCAACAGCAGCAACTACGTTATATCCTGCAGATTCTAAAATATTTTTAAGCATCATACGTGATGTTATGGAATCTTCTGCAATCAAAATATTTACTTCTTTTTTAGAGATTAAATTTTCATTTGATTCGTGCATAATAGAATAACTTATTAGTGATTTTTTTTCGGCAAAACTTAATAAATCGGAAACATTTAATACAGGTTCAATTTTACCGTTGCCAAGTATTGTAGCACCCAGAATATTTCTAACAGAAGCAAGCTGGTTACCCATATGTTTAACCATTATTTCTTGTTCGCCAAGAATATTATCGACAATAAAAGCAATTCTACTAACGGTGGTATGTAATACTATTACAGGAATTTGTTCTGTAACTGCATTTTGTTTAGATTTTGATATTTCCAAAATATCGGCAAGCGGTACAAGCGATACAATGGTACCATCAATTTCAATTGCCTGTCTGTTCTCGAGCGAAACAATTTTATTTTTATGTAAAGATATTACTCTATCTACATAGGTTGTTGGTATCATATAATTCTGACCAGCAACAACAACCTCAACACCGTGAAAAGAAGCTAAATTAAATGGTATGTTTATTCTGAAGCTTGTACCTTCATCTTTTTTGGTATCTATATTTATTGTACCTCCAATTTTTTCGATTTTTTCGCGTACTATAGCCATTCCAAGACCTCTGCCAGAGATATTAGTAACAACTTGCTTAGTAGAAATACCAGAATGAAAAACATAAGGCAAAATTTCTTTATATGTTAAATTATCGTAATTAACATTTGGATTTGCAATATTTTGCTTAACAAGGCTTCTAATTTTTTCTAGATCAATTCCTGCCCCATCATCAGAAATCATAATTTCTGCTGTAGTACTATTTATTTGAGATATTGTTATATTTAATGCTGAATGCGCAGGTTTCGACTTTTGCTTTCTTATTTCTGGTGGCTCAATTCCATGATCGATACAATTTCTTATAAGATGAATAATTGGATCTTTTAACTCATTTAATATTCTTCTGTCGGTTTCAATATTATCACCCTTAACTTTTAACTCTATTTGTTTATTTTGTTCGCGTGATAAATCGCGAACTATCATAGGAATATTTTGAAGCAAAGTTGAAAAAGGCATCATAATTACCTTTTTCATGCTGAGTGTAAGATTTTCGATTTGTGATTCGGCAGCACGATAGTTGTGTTCTGCGGTTGAGCTAACAACCATCACTTTATTAGAAATTGAGTTAAGCTGTGTATGGCATGTTTCAATAAACTTATTAGCATTTTCAATATGAGTTTTGCTAAATTGCTCAACTTCAGTTATGCTACTATGTTCCGAAGTAAGTTTGTTTCTATTTTTTTCTTTGAATTTTATAATATTGTTTTTAATCAAAGAAATTTCGTTTTTTATATTTCCTATTTCAAAAATCAGTTCCTTTTCAGTAAGTTTTACAGAACGTAACTCTTCAACCTGAAACATTAGCGAATCAATTACTTCAATAGGAATTCGTATTGTTGTTTCGGAATGTGCATATTTTTCTGCATTAAACTCCTGCTTAACTTCCTGAATTGGAATTTCCTTCTTAACTTCCTTTTTTACATGACCTTTTGCAGCCTGATCAAGTATTTCAGAAAATTCATTTACCTTTTTCGATAACAAATTATGATGATCAGAAACTTCAGGTTTAACAAGTTCTTTTATAATATCTGTACTTTGAATAATTAAGTCGAGTAAATCAGAAGTAATTTTAATTTCCTTCTTTTTTAGTCCTGAAAAAACACTTTCGGCCGATTGGCAAATTTTTTCGATCTTCTGAAGATTTACACTTCTTGCTGCACCTTTTAAACTATGAAAATTTCTGAATATAGCTTCAATAATTTCAACATGCTTTTCAGCAGGCAAATCTTTCTCCAATTCCAATAAATCATTGGAAATATTTCCAATAGCTTCATCAGCTTCCATACGGAAAGTTTCGAGAAGCATTTTAAGAAATTGTTCGTCTTGCTTAGTCACTGGAATTAGTTTTAAATTATGTCACAAAATGTTAATATCAAATGCTAAACTTTGTATCTCTCTACTAATTGCTTTAATCTTAGGCCCATTTCATGAAGGCTTCTTGCAGCTGTTTCGGCTTGTTTTGTGCTTGATAGATTCTGCAAACTTGCTTCTTTAATATTTTCCATTGCCTGTGCCACTTGGTTCATTCCTACAATTTGTTGTTGTGCTGTTACAGATATTTGAGTAGCAGATTGTGATGTTTCGGTAATTGCATCAAGTACTAACCTAATTGTTTCGCCAGTTTCTTTTGATTGTTTAACGCCAGATTCAACAGCTCTACTTCCTTGTTCTGTTGCCATAACAGCAGCACTAATAGATTTTTGAACATCGTTTAAAATTACCCTAACCTGACCTGAGGCCTGTTTTGATTGTTCTGCAAGACTTTTTACTTCTTGTGCAACAACACCAAATCCTTTTCCAAATTCGCCTGCTTTAGCAGCTTCGATAGCAGCATTTACAGCTAAAAGATTTGATTGTTCGGCAAGATCACTTACTGTTGCAGCAATTTCACCAATAGATTGACTTTGTTCGCTTAAACGAACAATAGTGTCGCCAATTAATTCCATTTGTTCGTGAATACGGTTAATAAAAATTACGGTTTCTTCTACAGATTTTTTTCCTGTAGCCGAAATTTGTGCAGCATTATTAGCTGAATCGCTAACCATTTTAGCTTTTTGCGTTGCTAATTGTGAAGTTTGTTTTACCTCTTCAATCGTTGTTGTGGTTTCGGTAATTGCAGTTGAAGTTTCAGCAGCACCAGATGATAACTGTGAAGTTGATGCAAGAATTTCGCTGGCTGATGTACTTAGTACATTTATAGATTCCATTGTTTCTTTTGTAAAACCCTTGAAATTATTTAACATTAACTGAAATGAATCAGACAACATACCTACTTCATCTTTTCTTTGTTTAACATCAAATTGAATTGTTAAATCTCCATCAGCCATACTTTTTGCAAATCCAGAAATTGCTTTTAAAGGTTCTGCAATTATTTTGTTCATCAAAAGTGTTATGATAATACTTATTACAAATGCTAATAATGCTAAAAATGTAAATACATAAATCGAAACAGTATTATTTTTTTCGTCAGATGCGGTTAATTTTTCATAATTCTTGTATGCCAGGGCAGAATTCTTATCGCATATATCTATAATTTTTTTAAACAATGGAGCTTGAAGATCTTTTGAAATAAGTAATGCTTCGTCATATTTTCCTTCACTTATTAACACTATTTGTTTATCCTTATTTTTTAAATATTCATTTCTATTAATATTTAATTCCTCGGTCACTGTCAAACTTTCAGTATCATTATACTGTTTATATAATGCTTCAGACTCATCAATAGTCTTATTTATTGCAGCTGCATTTATATCCATTAGCTCTTTTATTTCATTTGTTTTAGCAGAATCTTTAGAAACCATTAATTCAAGCATAAGAGCTCTGTTATGGTTAATATTTAATTGTACTCTAGCCATATTTGTAACATCTTTAAAAATATAATCGTGCATTATCATTTGAGAAGTTGAAATTGAGTTTAATGTAGATATTGCGGTATAAATTATAACTGCAATAATCAATAACATCATACTAAATGCAAAAACCATTTTTGCACGTGTGTTTAAATTGAGTAAACTTTTCATTTTTTTTTAATTTATATTGTTTTTGTTAATTTTCGTTTTTATTATTAGAAACAACAAGATCTGTATCTTTAAGCATTTTGTTAGCATCAAGTAAAATTGTAAGATCAGAACTAATACCCATTAAATATTTTTCTCGAATTCCGTTTAATGTAGGAAGTGAACGTTGAAGCCTATTAACCGAAATTGTTTTAACCCCAATTATTGAATCGGCTAATAATCCAAATTCCATCTCATTGTTTTTTATTATAATAATTTTATTCATATCAGAAATACCTCGTTCTGGTAGTTCAAATAGTTTTTTTAAATCTATAACAGATAAAATTTGTCCGCGAATATTTGTAATACCTAATATAAATGTTGGAGTGCATGGAATAGGAACTATTTCTTTTAACGGAAATATTTCTCTAATAGCTGAATATTCGATTCCATAAGTTTCAAATGACATAGAAAATTCAATAATAGTAATTTCTTCTTCCTCTACTTTAACATTTCGTGGTTTTGCAAGATGTTGCATTCTATTTTTTAGAATGCGAATATTTTTTTCATGATCAATTAAATCATGATTATCTTCAGATAATATCAAATTGTTCAATACTTCTTTGTTATTATCTAAAAATGTTTTTGGGTCAGAGTTTTGTGGAGTATCTTTTTTCTGCATATGTATCTATTATTAAATATTAGCTTTTATTGAAAGTATAATTTCCTTTAAACTTCCTGCAGTTAATCCTTCTGATGCCTCTAATATTTCGGAATCTGAATAGTTTTGCAGTTGATTTAAAGCTTTATCAAAATATTTTCTAGAATCTTGAATATTACCACTCTTCTGCATTATGCTTGCAATAGAAAAATATGCAATAGTTGTATCAGGATTTAGATATAATACTTTTCTAAATGCAATAAGTGCTTCCTCCGTATTTCCAATAGCCTGCAATAAAGTACCATGAAATAAATAAAAAGAGGTATTTGTCTTATCTGCAATTATTGCTTTATTGCAATACTCTAGTGCCTGTGGTAATTTTCCGAGATTTGCATATGAGCGTGAAAGAAGAATAAATACATTTGGATCATTGATCTTTGTTACAATAACATTTAAATTATCTATAGCATTCTGATAATTACTTTGACTGAATGCAAACAATGCAGACTCAAACAATTGTTCATCAATCTTAATGTTATCAACTTTTTTTTCGGTAACAACAGGGTTTAATAAAACTTCTGATTCTTTTGAATTTTCAATAATTATATCAGAAGATATTGGTATAATTTCTTTTAACTGAATATTGTTTTGAATATCTTTTTGCAATTCGCTATTAAGAAATTGAAAAAACTCAATTGCTACATTATTTATTAATGGTAATTGTTGGTCAGTTCTCTTTGTTGATTTTTTCTTATAAAATGATTTTCCTGATATCATTACAGGATAAAAAAAGTTATTTCTTATAAGATTTGTTTCTACTGAACTTAAAAGTAACCAACCTTCATTTGTTACAGATTTCTTAAATCGTTTTATTATTTTTTGTGCAGTATCGTGAGTAAAATACATTAAAACATTACGACAAAATAAAAAATCGATGTTATTTGTGCCATTATGCTCTGAAGGAAAAGTATCTTCAATAAGATTTAGATGCGAAAACTTTACCATCGATTTTATTTCAGGGATAATTTCGAATCTTTCATTTTCTATTTTGTTAAAATACTGATTTATTATCCAATCAGAATTTTCGCGAAACGACCATTTTGTATATATTCCTTCTTCAGCTTTTTTTAAAGCAACTGGATTTATATCTGTTCCAACTATTGAAATACTCCAACTTTTTATGTCAGGAATTATTCTTTTTAATAAAATAGCAATAGAATATGATTCTTCGCCAGAACTGCATCCAGCATTCCAAATCCGAAGAGTTTTATTCTTTTTCTGTCTTTGTCTTAATATTTCTGGAATCAACTTATTTTTTAATATTTCAAAAACCTCTTTCTCGCGAAAAAAATAAGTTTCGCCTACTGTTAAATATTTAGCTATTATTTTAATTTGATCAATAGTTGGTTTATCAAACGTCATCCATTTAACAAAGCTGCTAATATGATTAAAACCCAATTCTTTTGAAATAAGATGAAATTTGTGTTCGGTTTCGGGCAAACGATCTTTAGAAAAATACAATCCTGTTTCGTGCAAAACAAATTCTGCAAAAATATTTAAATCAACCGTTGAACAGATTTCTTGCATTTATGTATTTATTAATGCTCTTTCTAACATTATTTCCTCTTCCAGTGACAAAAAATTATCAATATCATTTATAACAATTAATCCATCATTTGTTGCAATTAAACCATTAACAAATGGTAAATGCGGTAAAACATCATTATTACTTATAATTTCATTTGTTGCTTTTTCAATAACATCCCCTACTTTATCGACCACAAGAGCAACTACCCTCGATTCTGTATGGGCAATAATAAATTGATCATTGGGATGAATATCTTTTGATTTAATATTAAAACGTTTTCTTAAATTAACAACAGGTATAATTTCTCCTTCAAGATTAATAACACCTATAATTACATCTGGTGATTTTGGTAATTCAGTTATAAAAACAGCATGTATTACTCTTTCAACAGATTCTAAATGTAAAGCGAACTGATTTTCTTCAATTTTAAATAGTATAAGAGAAATTGTTGTATTCATTATTAAATAAGTTTTTTTACAATATCAAGCCACTAATAAATCAATAAATAATAATTCACAAATATACCTTATCACTCCCTGAATTAATATACGTTATATTATCATTTCGCTATAGGTAATACACGTGTTTTCGTATAGGTAATTACTATTTTATAGCAAGTAATAACACGTAACGCTAAAGTGTTGACATATGGAAATATTTATTAAACAATTGAAATTAAGTTAAACAAAAACAATTTTATTAGAATTGATTAAATTAAAATACGCATGAATAATTATTAAAAAAGATTATAGAGACATAACAAAATCTTAAAAAAGTACTTGCAAATGGAATAATTAAAGAATACGGTTAAAGAACTAATTAAAATAATAGTTCGTTATTTTATAATAATTTTTTTATTATAAACCTTAGTCTCAGATGAAGCAATAATAAAATATGTGCCTGCAGGTAATCTTCCTTCTAAATCAATAGCTTCAAGAACTTCACCCTGCAAATCGGAAACATAAACTTTTGAAAACATTTCTTCGCCTGTAACATTAACTACAACAATTAATATTTCTTTATCTACGCTAAGACTTGAAATTGCAACATTCAATGATTGACCATTAATTAATGGATTTGGAAAAACATTAAAAGTGGCTGTATTGTTTGATATATTATTAATGCCTGTAGCAGTCCCTTTGCCAAGCATATAAATTGAATCGCTTGCGTTGTTTACTACCCACAAATTAAAGCCATCCCATGCAATACCGTTAGGATAAGGCCCACCAGGCACTTGAATAGTTTCAATTACTTGCCAGTTTATAATATCGATTTTACTAGCAGATTGAGTTGGATTATCATTTATCCATAAATACTGCCCATCGTGAGTAATACCAGAAGAAAAAGTTCCAAATGATGCAGAACCTTTTAATGAATTACTGCTTTTATTTAAAAAATAAGTTGAATCGCCAATAGCACTAGGTTGTGGTCCTTTAGTATCATTAAAAATAAACTTGTTGTCTAATTCAAATAATCCTGTTGGATATACAATATTATTTGATAACAAAACTGTATCAACACACAAACTGGTAATAGTACTATAAGTTAATATTTTTTTTGCATCATTATCTAAAACAGATATCTGATTGTTATTATAACTCAAACCATAAACTTTATTAATAGTAATAGGAATAGTTTGTAGTACAGACCCATCAATTGTTGAGACCTTAAAAAGTTTACGTTCATAATAACCACCTATCCATAGGTATTCACCATCGAAGGTCATACCTGCGGGAACAGTTGTTGGAGATTTAAACACTCTTTCTACAATTGGAATTATAAGGTCTTTTGGTGTATAAATTACTTCAGGGTTTTCTAAACTATCTATAACCTCGGAATTAGGAAAGCCCATATAATCGACTGATATTTGTGCTTTTATTGTAAATTGTTGACTCATTATAATGAGTAAAGCAATAAATTTAATTTTTGTTTTCATAATCAATACATTTTTATACAAAATAACAACTATATAATTCAGCAAACAATACGTAAAATACCTAATTTCAGCGGTGATTTCACCTAATTTAATTGAAATTTTATGCTATTTTTTCAGTCTGAAGATTTAACCATCCCCATCTTTTTCTGTTTTTAATTAATGTTACCATAACCCTGCTTATTCCAAATTCTTTTGCAATTCTTTCATGCAAGTCGTTTAAATTTAAAATTTCTACTACAAGTTCTTCTGTTAGTTTTGAATTAAAAAAAGCGGTTTCACCTTTTTGACTTGTTCCAATATTCCAACACGGAATATTTGCATCTTGTTTACACCAAAATAAATTGTTAGCTCTAATATCCTTTCTGTTGCCATTTACAAAACAAACCATTGAGTAGTTATTAGGATTTTCAACAAAATATAATGCAGTTAACCGATGTAAACAAAACCCCTTTCTTTTTCCATTCTTAGATAAAATCGAAATATATCTTTTTGATTTTTCATGGTAAAAACTAGAGATTTCTCTATAATTTTCTTTTGTCTTTTTATATATTTTCCCTAAATTGGAAATATAATAATCATCAAAATCTTTTATTTGTTTTAATTCTTCTCCAGAGTTCATAAAAATTATTTTGAAATTGGATTTTTTTATTTATTAATTAAAAACTCTTCAATTTTATCGTTTGCTTTAATATCTTTTAAATCTCTTAAAAAAATAACCATATGGCAAAATGCTGAATTATACCATTCATATTCTGGTTTGCCCGGATACTTGTTTAAGTTATTTAGATTAAACATTTTTTTTTCGTCGTATTTTCTTATCAAACTATCAATTTCGTTATCTATATTAACATATAGACGAATAACTTTATCAAGCGTTTCCTCACAAGTCAACTCGCCAGTTAAATGTTGCTGTATTATTCTGTCTATTGTTTTCATAACAGTGATTTATTTATTTGTGTAATAGAGTAATCTTTTTAATTTTCTCGCCTTTGGAACTATATAAGTGAACAGTTAAAATTTGTGTTGGAATATCAAAATCGATAGTATTAAAAGACTCGCCTTTTAAATTGTTTTTATAAATTACCTGACCAAGCATATTAAGAACTTTAACCTCTGTTTCATCTGATATGAGTGAAAGGTCTATCATTAGTTGATTAGAATATGAATAAATTCTTGCAGGAAGTTCTTTTTCGTTATAATTTTCATCTGGACCAAAATGTAAAACAAATCTATTTGCATTATCATAAACATTAGAATTAAAATTATATGTATTATTTGTTTTCATATTCTGAAGAAAGCTTGTTTGCTTATCTTCCAACATTACAGTACCAAAATTACTGTCATCGAAATTACATATAATTGAATATTCACCTGTTCTTCCTGCCTTAAAGTATAACGGAACAGTTGGATTTTCTTCAGTATTGGTTAAATTAACAATAGACAGAAGTTTATCTGCCGATGCCAAATACAAACTTGGTGCGGAAGCAACTTTAGAAAATAATTTTTGAGCACCATTTTCATTTTGAATATTACCAAATTGAAGTTTAACTTCATCGAAGCCGTTTCCTTCTATTGAATTAACAACTACACTTACATTTTTTGATTCATCGACTTCACTTTTCCAATTGCTTGCACCATTGTGAACTCTAACATTATTATTTAAACTCAAACTTCCGGCGGTTGAAGCAAGCACAAAAAATCCTTGCATTGGTGGTATATATCTGGTTACACTATTAGTGCCTACTCCGGTAGCCGAATTACAAGCACCATAGTTATTTGCAGCATCATTCCACACCCACATATCGTAACCACTACTGCTATTTGTTAACAGAGATCGAGACCACCCCAAAGAAGCCTGCCAATCAATAGATGACGGATATGGATTTCCAATTAAATTAAATCCTATTAAAGTATCAACTGTTCCTGAAGTTGTTAATGAAACACTATAAGTTGAATTATTAAGGTTTCCAATAAATTGTTTTACAGGTGAAGTTTCCTCAACAGAATATAAATATCCTCTTCCGATATTAAAGAAGCTATTTGGATGCACGTTGTTCCAATTGTATGTTGAAGTTGTATTATTTTTATAAATCCAACAACTGTTTATTTCATTCCATAGATATAAATCGTAACCTGTTCCAGTAAGAGGATTTCCGGTTCCATACGAACCAACAGGCAGCCAATCGCCACTTATACTTTGCTCAGCAACGGGTGAAGAAAGGAAATGCCACGATTGAGCAGCACCACTAATATATCTATTTACAGTTGCTGGCACATTGTTAGCATTATGAATTAATGACCCAGTACCGTTAGCATCAGATTGTATTACTAAACCACCATTACCACTGTTATTTGTTATGGATCCATGAACGGTTAATGCTTTATCGGGTGCTATTGTTAAATTAACACCTGAATTAATAGTAAGATTATTGCATTCGGCAAGTACAGAAGCATCAATATCTACTATTGGCATATTGCTTACTCCACTATTTACTATTACATTCGTTATTTCATCAGGTACTCCGCATAGCCAGTTACTAGCATTTGACCAATTATTATTAACTGTTCCAAGCCATGTATTTGGTGAAGAAATTACAGCTAACGTACTTGTAGTGCTTGCCCCGCAGCTGTTGTCTGCTGTTACGCTTATATTTCCGTTTTGTTCAACAGTTCCTGTTGTTACAGTTATTGAAACAGTGCCTGTACCTGCAGTAATTGTCCAGCCAGCAGGCACCGACCATGTATATGTTGTTGCATTTGTTACTGCACTTATACTATATGTTTGACCTGCAATACCAGGGCATTGTGTTTGAGTTCCGCTTATGGATCCTGGTGTTACTGGAATTCCAGGGCTTACAATTACAGTAGAAATTGTAGAAGTAATTAAATTACAACCTCCACCACTAGCTGTAACTTTGCAATAGTAATAATATGTTCCAGAAACTGCAGTAGGTACTAAATATGAACTATTTGTTGCACCTAAAATTGATGATCCATTACTTGTAGATGCTGATGGACTCGAATACCATTGATATTCTAATGCTGGGGCACCACCCGAACCAACTATTGTTAAGGTAAGCGCATCGTTAGGGCAAACAGTTGAAGAAGTAACAGGTTGTATTGTTATAGCCGGATCTTCAACAATTATTATTTCTTTTGGACTTGAAATAACTGTATTTCCGCATGCATCTGTTGTTATACAAGTATAATAATAAGTACCAGCTATATTAATTGCAGGTGGGTCATAAATAAAACCAGTTCCGCCATTAACATTCACTCCATTTAATTGCCACTGATAATTCAAAGGTGATAATCCTGTTGCCGAATATAAAATTACAAGTGATGGTGGATTATATCCAACACAAGCAGTCTCTATATCTGTATTGTGTGTACCTGAAACTAGAGGATAAGGAATAAATACCGAAACAGCATCTGTAGTAATACTACTACATCCATTACCTGATGCACTAATAATACAATAATAATATATGGTACCTGAAGTACTACTTGGTGGGGTATAGGTTGATGAAGTAGCACCTGAAATTATCGAACCTGTAGTATTATCATTATCAATATTACTATACCATTGATAAGTTAATGATGGCGTACCACCTATAGCAATTACCGACAATTCGCCAATAGCACCCATACATTCTTCTATACTAACAGGCTGAGTATCTATTGAAGGAATATCAACAATAATAACAGTTGCTGTATTACTTGTTGCATCACCACAACCATTTCCTGATGCACTTGCTATACAATAATAGTATGTTGTTTCTGCAGTTATACTAGGCGGTGTATACGTTGTTAATGTTTCACCAATAATAGCTGAGCCACCTGTATTTGAGTTTATAACATTTGAGTACCACTGATATGTTAAACCTGGCGTTCCATTTGCTGCAGTTATACTTAATGCTGTGGTTCCGCCTATGCATTCTGTTATGGCTGAAGGTTGACCAGTTATTGAAGGATCGGAAACAATAGTTACAGTTGCTGTATTACTTGCTGCATCACCGCAGCCATTTCCTGAAGCACTTGCAACACAATAATAATATACAGTTCCTGCTGTTAAACTAGGTGGCGTATAAGTTGAAGCCGTTTCACCAATAATTAATGAGCCACCAGTATTTGAGTTTGTAGTATTTGAATACCATTGATAAGTTAAGCCTGGAGTTCCATTTGCTGCAGTTATAGTTAATGCTGTTGTACCACCTATGCATTCTGAAATTGCTGATGGTTGATCTGTTATTGAAGGATCAGTAACAATAGTTACAGTTGCTGTATTACTTGTTGCGTCATTACAACCAATACCAGAACTTCTGGCAACACAATAGTAATATAATGTTCCAGTTATTGAACTGGGCGGCGTATAAGTTGCAGATATTGCTCCAACAATTACAGACCCCGTTGTATTATTATTTGCAACATTGCTATACCACTGATAAGTTAATGATGGCGTACCGTTTGCTGCAGTTATGCTTAATTCAGTTGTACCACCTACACATTCTGTAATTGCCGATGGTTGGCTAGTGATAGAAGGATCGGCAACTACCGTAATAACTTTTGGACTTGAACTTACTGAAGTTCCGCAAACATCAGTAGTAACACATGAATAAGAATATGTACCTGGAGTATTAATTACCGCTGCATCATAACTTAAACTTGTTTCTCCTGAAATATTTACACCATTTAGCTGCCATTGATATGTATATGGCGACATGCCAGTGGTTGGAGCCAAAATGGTAAGCGCGGCAGGATTATAACCAACACAAACAGACAAAGAGGTTGTATTATGAGTACCAGATACAAGTGGGAAAGGAATAAATACAGAAACTGCGTTTGAAGTAACACTACCGCAGCCATTTCCTCCTGCACTTACTATACAGTAATAATATAAAGTTCCCGAAGTTGTACTGGAAGGTGTGTAACTTGATGATGTTGCTCCTGAAATTAAACTACCTGTTGTGTTATTATTTGCAACATTACTATACCACTGATAAGTTAACGATGGTGTTCCGTTTGCTGCAGTTACACTTAATGCTGTTGTACCGCCTACACATTCTGTAATTGCTGATGGTTGGCCAGTAATTAAAGGATCGGCTACAATAATTACAGTTGCAGTATTAGTTGTTGCAGCTCCGCATCCATCACCCGTAGCACTTGTTATGCAATAGTAATATACAGTTCCGGCTGTTAAGCTAGGTGGTGTATAAGTTGAAGCCGTTTCACCAGTAATTAATGAGCCACCAGTATTTGAGTTTGTAGAATTTGAATACCACTGATAAGTTAAGCCTGGAGTTCCATTTGCTGCAGTTACACTTAATACTGTTGTACCACCGATACATTCTGTAATGGCTGATGGTTGGCCAGTTATTAAAGGATCAGCAATAATAATTACTGTTGCTGTATTGCTTGTTGCAGCTCCACATCCATTTCCACTAGCACTTGCAACACAATAATAATATACAGTACCAGCTACTGTGCTAGGTGGAGTATAACTTGTTAAAGTTGCTCCAGAAATTAGCGCGCCACCTGTATTTAAGTTTGTTGTATTTGAGTACCACTGATAAGTTAACGATGGAGTTCCGTTTGCTGCAGTTACACTTAATGCTGTTGTACCACCTATACATTCTGTAATTGCTAATGGTTGACTGGTTATTGATGGATCGGCAACAATAATTACAGTTGCAGTATTGCTTGATGCAGCTCCACAACCATTACCTGCAGCACTGGCAATGCAATAATAATATAATGTTCCGGCTGTTACACTCGGTGGTGTGTAAGTTGTTAAAGTTGCTCCTGAAATTAGTACACCACCTGTATTTAAGTTTGTTGTATTTGAATACCACTGATAAGTTAACGATGGAGTTCCGTTTGCTGCAGTTACACTTA
>CAILUD010000177.1 GCA_903837285.1 uncultured Bacteroidota bacterium
AGCATATCAGGGAGCGTGTGCTCTGCAAATTCAGGAATGGGAGCTGTTCGGTTTTAGTTTGTACCGATCTCGCATCACGTGGATTGGACATACCTGAAGTGAAACACGTGATTCATTATCATTTGCCAGCCAACGAAGAAGGATATATACATAGAAATGGGCGCACTGCCAGGATGTTGGCCGAAGGAAACTCCTACCTGATTTTGAGCGCCGAAGAAGCCGTTCCAAAATATATTGTTGACGAATTGCAAATAATTGAGTTGCCCGAATCGCTAAATTTACCTCCAAAACCAAATTGGAAAACAATTTATATCGGCAAGGGCAAAAAAGATAAACTCAACAAAGTTGATATTGTGGGGTTTTTAATGCAAAAAGGAAACTTAAAGAAAGATGAAATCGGGCTGATTGAAGTAAAAGATTTCTTTTCGTATGTGGCTATAAAGCAATCTGAAACTGACAAACTTCTCAAAACGGTTCGCGATGAAAGAATCAAAAATATGCGTACAGCGATTGAAATTTGTGATTGAGGAGATTCCATTTATTTTTGCAAATATTACAAAATTCTCAACTACACTGATTTTTATTAAAATAGTGTTTCTTCATAAAAAATGGATAGCTGTTAACCTAAAATCAATAACCTAAAAGAACAACACCATATTGAATAAACAGAAATAAAATTATGATGACAGAAACAATTTCATTTGGGCTTTTGTGTATCACTTCGTTTTTTACTTTAATAAACCCATTGGGAACA
Source organism: uncultured Bacteroidota bacterium (assembly GCA_903837285.1). Lineage (GTDB taxonomy): Bacteria > Bacteroidota > Bacteroidia > Bacteroidales > GWA2-32-17 > GWA2-32-17. Next base: position 755 of record CAILUD010000177.1, read on the forward strand.
ATGCCTGTATTTATGTCAATGACTGCTGAGTTATCAGTTTCAGACAGAAATAAAACTGCTAAAAAAGCCTCAATTGTATCGTTAATAACTATAATTGCTTTTGCATTTACCGGTCAATTATTGTTTAATTTTTTTGGAATTTCAGTTAATAGTTTTCGGGTAGTTGGCGGGGTGATTTTTTTTATTATGGGGATGGATATGCTTCAGGCTAGACTGGGACAAGTAAAAATTAAGGATAATGAAGTAAAAAGCTATGTGACAGACATTTCAATAACACCTTTAGCAATACCTATGATTTGCGGCCCTGGAGCAATAACCAGTTCCATTGTATTAATGGAAGATGCAAATACATTACCCAAACAAATCATCCTAATTGCTTCCATAGTCTTGATAATGTTCCTGACCTATTTGATCCTGTATAGCTCTACGAAACTCATTAAATTGCTCGGACAAACTGGAATTAATGTTATGATGCGAATTATGGGGTTAATTGTAATGGTTATTGCCGTAGAATTTTTCTTTAATGGCCTAAAACCAATTGTTTGGGACATTTTAAGAGGCAAATAATTGTCGTTTTAACAATCAGACTGTAAAAGATGAACGAACTGGAAAAAATAAATATTTTTAGACAATTCACTGATTTCAACGAACTTGAGTTGAAAATAATTATGCCTTATTTTGAACCAAAAAAATTCAAGAAAAAATCTGTTCTTTTAAATGCTGGACAAGTATCAAACGAAGTGTATTATTTAATAAAAGGTTGCATAAGACTTTTTTGCGAGAAGGACGGTGAAGAACTTTCCACTTATTTTTTTACCGAGAATATGTTTGCGGGTTCTTATGACAGTTTCCTTTCTCGTAAATCGAGCAAAGTTGCTATTGAAACTTTGGAAGATTGTGAAGTTTTATCCCTTACTCACGAAGCACAGGAAGAACTATATAAGGTATTCCCAAAGATGAACGAATTTATTCGAAAAGCCATTGAACAACGTTTTGTGCTATTGCACGACTTGTTTATTTCATATCTATTAAACAGTCCAGAAGAAAGATATTTAATGCTTCAAAAAGACCGACCAAAATTATTACAACGAATTCCGCAACATCAAATTGCTTCTTTTTTAGGTATTACACCTGTTTCGTTGAGCCGAATTAGAAATCGGGTTGCAAAAAAGTAGCGTTCTCATTTCTTATCTTTTCTTATCTTTTGTTATCGTTTTTACCTTTTTAGCGGTTGTACTTTTGCAGTATCAATAATAAATTATAAAAAGATGAAAAAGAAAATTAAAATTGTACTTATTGGAGTAGGAACTCTCATTGCAGTGGTTTTACTTATCGGCGGTGGCTTCTTTTACAAGTTTAACTCCGAAATAAAAAAAATGCACCCTGTTGCAACAGGTAAAATTGTGGACAATATCTTCGCTATCAAAGACGAATTTGTAAATATATATGTCTTACAGGATAGCAATCAATATATTGTTATTGACGCAGGACAAGATATTGAAGTTGTTGCAGCCGAGTTTAAAAAACTTAACATCAATCCGGATTTGGTGATTGCTGTATTGCTTACTCACACTGACCCCGATCATGTTGCAGGTGTTCCATTATTCAAAAACGCTAAAATCTATTTGGCAAAAGAAGAAGAAAAGATGCTCACCGGCCAGAAACAAAAAATCCCATTTGTTAGTAACAGCATTAGCCGAAAAGACTATATTTTGCTCGAAGACAAGCAAACATTGAAAATTGGTAATGAAAATTCATTCAGTATTTTGACCGAAGGACATACCACCGGCTCAATGTGTTACCAAATTAACGATAAATACCTATTTACAGGCGATATTCTTAGTTTGGTAAACGGGAAACTCGGTCCTTCAGTAAAATTTTTAGATTTAGATAATGAAATGGCGACCAAATCCATTTCAAAAATCACAAATTTACCGAATGTAGAATACATTTTTACGGCACATTTCGGCTATACAAGTGATTATAAAAATGCTGTAAAGGATTGGAAATAATTATAGAATACTCATTCTGTTTTGATAAAAAGAGTTCAGTATGAAATTAAGTTTTTATACTGAACTCAATAGATTTTTCACAAATAATTTAAAACTAATATGACAAAAATATCTATATTAATTTTACTTGTTTTTTGCGTTGGTTTACAAGCAAATACATTTGGGCAAACAAAACTTGAAACCCAAATAAGAAACTTAGAAAGCCAGGAAAAAGAAGCAGTTATAAAAGGTGATACATTAATTCTGTATAATTTGTGGTCGCCGGATTATGTTACTAATGGTACTATGAATGCCGTAATAACAATGAAAAATATGAAAGATTATTATCGAAAAGGAAATATTGACCATTCATATTTTGACAGAACAATAGAAAAAATTACAATTACAGGGAAAGTAGCAATTGTAATGGGTGTAGAAATTAAAAAGACCGAAGAAAATAATAAAACGATAACCAGACGATTTACAAATATTTGGATAAAAACCAAGGGCGAATGGTTGTTAACAGCCCGACAAGCGACAAACATAAAAATTGAATAGAAACAAATAATATGTTTGTAATTTTAATTGATTTTAGACCTGTTCAAAATAACTTTATAAATTAGTAATGAAAAAAAAATGGCTTCTTGTATTAACGGTATTTCTTTTTCTCCAAAAAATAAATGGGCAGGTTATACATATTAACGATTTAGACTCTGATTGGCACTTCAAAGTAAGTGCCACAGGCTCATACTCTGATGGTAATTTGCCAAGATCTCTATTAACGAATAGACTTAAACTGACCAAGGTCAATGATTTATTCGGCCTGATATCAAATTTTACATACCAATATGGAACCGCAACATCAAAAAAAATTATTGTTTATAACGACTTCCGTTTTGAAAATACTTTGTTACTAAAGCCTAAAAACTCTTTTTGCCCTTTTGTAAGAACCTTTTCAGAAAAAAATATAATCAGGAAAATTAAATTTAGACATGAAATTGCGTTAGGCATTTTACGAAAAATAGTAAGTAGCAAAGAGCAAGGAATCAACATTCTGGTTGCAGGAGTAAATCAGCAAACAAATTACAATACCAACTCATTTAATATTATTGAGTATAACGGTTCAGAAAATAAAAATACCTGGAAAGCAATGGCGGGAGTCAGTGGAATGAATTCTATTGTAAAAAACAAACTTCAGGCCGAATATAGATTTTATTGGATGCAGGCATTTGACGAACCAAAAAATTATGCCTATTTTATTGATGTTTCATTAGAGTTTATGCTTAACAACCATTTTAAGCTTCAGGCCAATTATGTTAAAACCTACGAAAATTTAGAACCTATTGGCGTTTTGCCATACGAAATACAACTAACGTATGGCTTATCGGTTACATTTTAAAAACATTGAAGAAACTACCAACCAAAAGAAAAATATAAATAAATGAGAAAAATTACAGTAATTGGAGCAACCGGAATGATAGGTATTCCGGTAACAAAAGAATTGGTAAATGCAGGTTTTGAAATAACTGCCCTAGTTAGGGATATTGAAAAAGCAAAACAGGTTCTACCAACAGGTGTTAATTTTGTAAAAGGAGATATTGAAGACAAAAATTCAATCCTGAATTCATTAAAAAGTGCCGAAGGTGTTTATATCAATATTTCTACCAGGCCCACAGACAAGGAGAACCAATTTAATCCCGAAATGCACGGAATTGACGATATTCTTTGGGCAATAAAGCAGTCGGAAATAAAAAAAATTGCCTATTTATCTTCGTTTTTGGCTCGCAATTATAAGGGCAATTGGTGGGTTATGAAAGCAAAAAAGGAATGTGTTTCAAAAGTGAAAAATTGCAATATACCATACACAATTTTTTATCCATCAAACTTTATGGAAAATTTTTCAAATGGAATGAAACGTGGAAATAAAATTAACACAATTGGAAACTCGGAAAATAAAGCATGGTGGATTTCGGGCGAAGATTTTGGAAAACAAGTTGCAAATTCGTTTAACACGGAAAAATCATTGAACAAAGAATATGCGGTGCAAGGTTTAGAAGGTTTGACAGCAAAAGAAGCCGCTGAAAAATTTGCTGAAAATTATACAAAAGAAAAATTATCGGTTAGTTCAATGCCTTTGGGAATGCTTAAATTTATCGGGCTTTTTGCTTCTCAAATGAAAAATGTTGCAAATCTAATGGATGTAATGCTGAATAATGTTGAAACTTTTGAAGCACAACAAACATGGAACGAACTTGGCAAACCAATGATTAAATTGAAAGACTTTGCAAGCAAGATATAGAGAATTAAAATTTCAAGTGTTACACTTCTGCTAAACAAACAAATTAAAATGGCATCAGAAAATCCAAACTCACGTTTAGAAGCTTTTTGCGATGGTGTATTTGCAATAGTATTAACGCTATTAATTATTGACATAAAAATACCCTTGATAATAGAAATGAACAAGAAGGCCGTATCAGAAATCAGGTTGCAAAAAAAATAGGGTTTTTCATTTCTTATCTTTTGTTATCGTTTTTACCTTTTAAACGATGGTAATTTTGTTGCATCAATTAATAATTTAAATAAAAATACAAAGATGGAACAAAGTAAGATTATTTCCGGTCGAGCTTACGAAAATGTAACAACAACAGTAAAACTCAAAGGTAAAGATGTGAAAGTTCATGCCTTGAGCATAGGAACAGTTGCAGTAAAAAGGAATTTCAAAATCAAAAATGGAGCAGGTTTTTTATCTAAAATAAATATCCTTTTAGGTAAAGAGTACACTCAGTATTTACCCATTTGGGTTTGGGTTATTGAACATCCTGAAGGCTTACTTGTGATTGATACGGGGGAAAATGCTGAAAGCCTGGACATTGATAAATACCTTGCAAAAGAAAGCTTCTTTGCAAAATACCAATTTAAGCATGCCTGTAAAGTGAAAATTCAGCCCAATGAGGAACTGAACCATCAATTAAATAAAGTAAATCTAAAAGTTGATGACGTGAAATTAGTGATTTTGACACACTTACATGCTGATCACGTAGATGGACTTAAATTTTTCCCAAAACAAGAAATTTTGGTTGGTAATTATGAATTTACTCATCCCGATAACTGTTTTACAACTGCATTACCATCTTGGTTTAATCCTAAAAAAGTGGATTTTGTTCAAAACAGAATTGAGGTTTTCAATCAAGCATATCCTATAACTCAAGCTGAAGATTTGCTCTATATTCCAACACCAGGTCACACTTTGGGCCATAACTCAGTTATATTCAAAACTGACAATTTCGACATTATTTTTGGAGGAGACTCGTCCTATCACCAGGACCAGGTTATTAAAGGAGAAATGGCAGGAGCAAACGTTGATTACAATAAAACAAAACAGACATATAAAAATTTCCTGGATTATGCCACACTGCGAAAAACAATATATTTGCCGACACACGATGAAAATGCAGGAGAACGATTAGCAAATAAAAAGTTTTTAGTTTAATTGCAATTATTCAAAAAATAGAAAGGATGAAAAAGAAAATAAAATTTGTACTTATCGGAATTGGAACACTCATTGCATTGTGCTTGCTTATCGGAGTCGGGTTCTTTTACAAATTTAACTCAGAAACCAAAAAAATGCACCCTGTTGCGACGGGAAAAATCGTGGACAATATATACGCCGTTAAGGATGAATTCGTAAATATGTATCTCATTCAGGATAGCAGTCAATATATTGCTATTGATGCAGGGAAAGATATAGAAGTTGTTTCGGCAGAGTTAAAAAAACTGAACATCAATCCTGATATGGTGATTGCTGTATTGCTTACG
>CAILUD010000178.1 GCA_903837285.1 uncultured Bacteroidota bacterium
TATTTCGAGAAATATAAAATATTTTCTGTGAGATCAATTAAAAAACCCTTATAAGAGTTATTTATAAGGGTTTTTTTGAGGTCTCTTCCGAATTCTCACTATTTTCCTTAGGATACCTTAAATAATATATTATTGCTGTATATCTGCATTATATGTATTTTTATTTTTCTTACAGATGCTTCGTTTTTCTAAAAAATACTTATATTTGGGTATGATTTAGGTATGGTGTATTTTAAAATTTGAATATTATGAAACCAAATGTGATTTTTCATGATGGCTATGTTAAAGTTGAATATCAACACGATGGAAGAACAAGGTTTTCCACTGGAATTCCGATACCTGATAAATCATACTTAACTAAAAGTGGTCAGTTAAAAACAACGGTTAAGGATTATAGAGAAAAACAGGTAGTAGTTAGTGCTTTTGAAGAAAAGGCGATGGATATTTTTAACTCGTATGTACAGCAATATAAGATTTACCCAACCTGTGAACAGTATAAAATAGAATGGAGAAGATATGATGAAAAAGTAAAAACATCTGAAAAATTAATGGTTTACTATGATAAATTTCTTAGCGTAAAAGAATCAAAGTTCCAATTAAAAAGTAGAAGTCAGAAATCTATTAAGGACTATCGTAACATTAAATATTACTTGTTGGATTATGAGACTTATACCAATAAAGAAATATTGCTAATAGAGATAAATTTAGACTGGATGAATAAATTTGTTTTGTTTCTCGAATCGAAAAGAACAGATTATGATAAAAGTAAAAAAGTTGGTGGAAAGTATTATAGTAAAGGCGGACTTTGTGGAAAAACGATTAGAAAACGGACAGTACTATTCCTTAGCTTTTTTAGATGGTTGAGCAATGAGGACTATTTTATTTTTCCAAAATCATTGTATAAATACCTTGATAATATTGACGACACCGAAACGGTTAAAGCAATATTAAATAAGGAAGAAGTTAATCAATTATATGGATATGACTTTAATGATAACAAATTAAATTATATTAAAGATTTATTCGTGTTTTGTTGTTTTACAGGTTTGCGATGGGAAGACCTGTCATCGTTGAATAAAACAGATATTATTCAAGATAAAATTCTTGGGACAACCATTGATAAAGTTGCAAAGAAAACTAAAGCCAGATGTATCATTCCGTTGAATTCGATAGCCAAAGGAATTATGGAAAAGTACAAACTGGATTTTAATAAATACAGTAATGCAAATTTTAATAAATATTTAAAAGTATTATTACATTTGACAGGTTGGTTTGAAGATGAAACAGTGTTTAGTAAAGAAGATGGTACAATGTATAAAATATGGGAATGTATTTCAATTCATAGGGGACGTGATATATTTTGCACAATGTTGGTAAAAAACAGAGTACCACTTAATGAAATCATGAAATACACTGGACATAAAACTTTAGCTAGTCTAAACCAGTATATAGATAAAAAATCTCAAGTCCTTAATTATACTAATGAATTAATGACATAAACAAACACTATGAGTACAATAAACCCTTATTTAGTAATAGGAACATTGATTTCAAAAGGAATTAATTGTGACCAAATTAATGCTTTTGTAATAGCGTATGTTAAATCAGAAATTAAAAGCGGATTAAAGCATTCTGATGCTGTTTCAAAGCTTAAAAACTTTAGTATAGAGCTTAATGAGACTATTTTAAATAGTTGTGTTAACTTCCATTATGAAGAAAAAAAAATTGAAATAGATAATAAAATGGTCACAGTAAAGGAGGCGGCAACCACATTAAACTTTACCACTGCAACCATAAGAAATTGGATAAATGACGAATCTAATCCATTACCATGCGAACGTCCTTCACCTAGAAGGACAAGGGTTAACCTTATTGTTTTAATGGATTATATTAAAAAAAATAATATTAAACTACCAAATATATAGTAATATTTTATTTATACGTTTGAATATATTCTCGATAACTACCAGTAATATGAATTATTAAATTAGCACTGTTTTTTACTGAAAAATCAAAATTCCCTTCTACATTATATTGAACCTGTGTGTTAGTTTCAGATAAATAAGTTATAGCAGTAACATTATGTATACCATCAGGCTCTACTGTTGTTGATTGGTCTGTTAGTGTTTTATCATTATACCCAATTGCTAAATCCCAGTTACATAATAAACTGTCATTGGAAGGCCACAAATTCTTTTTCACCGAATAACTTCCAAGTGTTAAAGTAGAAAAATCTGAATTATTCTGTCTATGGTTCAAATTCATACTAAATGAAAATGTAGATGTTCTTATTCCAGTATTGAGTGTATGAAGCGTATATATTTTACCATCACACCCATCTTGGCTTTCATAAAAACCATAACCTATATCACCTATTTCATTATAATCAACACCATTAATAGTTACATTCACGAAATAACCGCTTGGGGTTGATTGAGTGCTAGTACTCTTAGTTTCATCTTTTTTGCATGAGCTTGAAAACCCTAGAATAGCAAATAAACCAATTACAAATAATAATTTTTTCAAAGACTTATTTTAACGTTTCAATGTATTTTTTGTATGCTCCAGTGATATGAATTATTGCATTAGCACTGTTTTTTACTGAAAAATCAAAATTCCCTTCAATATCATATTTAACATATGAGCTTGTCTCAGATACGTATGTGATTGCCGTTACATTATGAACACCATTAGGTTCAACTGTTGTAACGTAACTAGAAAGTGTTCTATCATAATAGTATATAGCTAAATCCCAATTACAAAGAGTATCAGCAAGACTACTATATGGTTGATAGTCTTTAACATTATAACTTCCAAGAATTAAGGCATTAAAATCAGCTTTATTTTGCCTATGAGTAATATAGGAAACGAAACTAAAAGTTGATAAATCAAAACCTTGAATATAAGCATGTGAATATGTATATGCATCACACCCAGTTCGATTATTAACCTCGCTTGACCAGTCCCCAATATCTTCTGAATAAGGAACACCATTTACGGTTATATTAATAAAATAACCACTTGAGGTTGGTAAAGTGTTAACACTTTTATTTTCTTCTTTCTTGCAGGAAATTGAAGCTACAAGCAACACACACACACTAAGTATACAGAATGATTTTTTCATATGATTTTTTTCGAAATTACTAAAAAATAACCATATGCGGTTAATTAGTTGAATGTATTCAAAGAACCTCCTTATAAAATATTTAAATAAATACTGAAATAGGTGCAATGACATTTATTTAAATTTTGAAAAAAAAGAACCTGTTCCAACCAAATTTTAAAAATATTTATCTGTATTGGTAATGGTTTGCCAACTTTTTTCGTCA
>CAILUD010000179.1 GCA_903837285.1 uncultured Bacteroidota bacterium
GATCTATAAAATAGCCCAATTTTTTTATTCATCTCCCTTACCCTCTTCAAAAAGAGGGACATTAGGTTGGTCTATTTTATAATTATAGTTGGTATTAATATAATTATTCTCTTTAATACAAATTTAAAGATCTAGTGCTTTCGGATATAATATATTGTTTTCGAGATGCACGTGAATATGCAAATCATCTTCGAACTGTTGCAGCAGTTTAAATGCAACCTGATAGGTATTACAACTGTCGGGAGGAAGCATGTAATTAATACTTAAAACATTTATTTTATCCATTGCACCACCGGCAAACTCGTGTTCTCCTTTCATTCTGCTTATTTCTGAAATGATGATTTCTTTTGCACCTTGATCATTTGTTTTCAATACTTCTTTTATTGCCGGGAACAATATCGCTTCTTCTTTTTTAAGATGTTGTATGAGTTCGGTGTTAATCTGCGAAAATAATTTAGCTATTTCAATTAATTCAGGATGATTAACACCATGTACTTCAGCAATTTTTTGAGTATATGAAACCAATTGAGGTAAAAGTTTTGTGACGGTTTTATGATGGGTATTAACTATATAATCACACAAAAAATCTAAATCCCACTCATTAAAATTTTGTGTTGTGTCAATTTCAGTATATTCAAGATCATTTAGTTTTGTTTCAAGTGTAGAGATATCAATCTTTTTCTCAGCACAAGCTTCTTCTATACTTTGATTTCCTCCGCAACAAAAGTCAATACCTGCATTTTTAAAAATAGCTGCTGTTCTAAAATCATTAGCAACTATTTCACCTATCTTCATTGATTTATAGTTTTCGGGTATCATATTTTATATTTTAAAATGTTATTAAAAATGGATTAGAATTATTCAGGTTTATAAAAATAAATCAGATATAATTCAGCACTTTCTTTTACAATCCAATGTTCTACTTGCAAGCTGGTAGCTTTATCAATTAAAGGTGCAGGCAAAAAAGGCGCTATTAATTTATAGATTGTGTTGTTTGGCAAAACATTCAGGTCTGCCATTACTTGGGCAACCGGATGTTCACCTGCTGCCAGCATTTCTCTTACATCAAAAATTTGTTTTATTTTTTGTTCGTCAAACCATGTTGGTTTGATAGTATTATAAATTGTATCCATACTTTCTGTTATTATTTCTTGTCCAACTTCTTTACGTAATTTATTTATCAGATCACCTATATTTACATTTCCAATGCTTGCAGCTTGTTGCAATGAGGTGATTCTTGCGACTGTATTTCTCAATAAAGGATTTTTTAGTTTTTTAAATGCAGGTACATAGCCAATTAAAACATCTTCTAATTGAGGATAGGTTTCAATCAGTTGTAATACTTTTGTTTTGGGTGTTATAATTAAATTCTTATTTGATTCCATAATGTTTTTTATTTATAAGATAAAATTCGTTGTTCGCCTTGCAATTCTCTATATACATTGACATTGTGAGAGACTTCAAGTGTGCCAAGATATTCCTTTTTTTCGTTACGAAGAGCAAAATATTCAATATGAATCATTTTGCCTCCCATGTTAATCCAAAAAGGTGCACTATTTTGTTTTCCACTTTTAAAATCTTCGATGATTTTATCTACTATATGAGCACTTGCAGGTGGATGACAATGACGAACATCACGATTAAGTATTGCCCTGTTACGTTGAAAAATACGTTCTGCACCTTGTGAAAAATATTTTACTTTATCGTCTTTATCAACAAAAGTAATGTCAAGTGGTAGCGTGTTTAAAATACTAAGTAATTCTTCTGCGGAAAAACTACCCGATGGCAATTGTATATGACTACCCGATTTTTGGGCATCGTTAATTGATATTTCAGAAGCCCATTCTGGTTTCCAAATTACATTTGGGTCATATAAACAATATCCTATTTCCAATGATTGGTTGCTGATTTCATACCAGTCCTTCTCTGTTAATTTGTCAAGACTCATTGGAAATAAAATTTCTTCTTCCTTTGGAATCATTTCACTTACTCCATGTATTGCCGGTTTAAGAACCATTTCGCAGGAAGCTAAAAACTCTTCTTTTCCAAGGTTTTCAGTAAGCAATATTTCTATACTCCCTTTTATTAATTCACGAATTTCGTCGTGTTTTCCCCACATTACTTTAGGTGGCCCTGTTATACCCTGATTTTCAAGATAAGGAAATAATAAATATTCCTTTCGCTGATAATGTTTATCTACGTCGAATAAATTATTGAATAAGCCTCTTAATTTTAAAATTTCAGGATAAAGGTTTAGCTGATGATTGCTTTCAATTTCATTTATGATTGATGAAATCTGAGCAATTACAATTTTCAATTCTTTGTTTTCATGAATCATAACATCGACTGGATGTCCTGCTGGGATTTTTTTAGCACCTGAAAGATCTATATTCCCTTCCAGAACAGAAGAATGGGCATCGCATAATTTTAATATTTCTGATTCAGGAAGACCTTCACCTATAAGTTCTTGTTCCACTTCTACAACTTCGCCATAAGGAATATTTTTTAATGTTTGC
>CAILUD010000180.1 GCA_903837285.1 uncultured Bacteroidota bacterium
GTTCTTGAAGTAATGCGACAACCACTTGAGGATAGAGTTATAACAATTAGCAGAGCAAAGTTTACTGTCGATTACCCCGCAAGTTTTATGCTCGTTTCTTCTATGAACCCTTGTCCATGCGGATTTTATAACCACCCCGAAAAAGAATGTGTTTGTTCGCCTGGTGTTGTTCAAAAATATTTAAGCAGAATATCGGGACCGTTGTTAGATAGAATAGATATTCATTTAGAAGTGGTTCCTGTTCCATTTGATAAATTAACGTCAGAACAACATAAAAGCGAAACCAGCGCATCGGTTCGCGAACGTGTTATTGTGGCAAGAAAAATACAGGAGGAGCGTTTTAAGGGAATAAATGGCATTCATAGTAACTCACAAATGAATTCAAAATTATTTCATCAATATTGTAAAATTGATACTGCCGGAACGGAATTACTCAAAAATGCAATGAACCGCTTAGGTTTATCTGCACGTGCTTATGATAGAATTTTAAAAGTTTCACGAACAATTGCAGATCTAGAAAACGAACCTGATATAAAAACTCAACACCTTGCAGAAGCTATACAATATAGAAGCCTTGACAGAGAAGGATGGGCTGGCTAAAAGCAAATTATTTCAAAAAAATGATAAATATTTTAAATACAGATGCTATTTTTAATTCTTTAAAATTAAACAAATGAAAACGGTTTTTATTTTCACTGTTATATTTTTATTTTCTTTAATTGCATTTTCTCAAGGCAGTCAGCCCGTAGTTCTTATTTCTGGTAAAGTTGTTAACGAAAGAACAATGGAGCCATTGGAAGCAAGAGTTATATGGGAGCTTTTACCTGATGGCACAGAAGCCGGTATTGCCCGCACAGATCCAATAAATGGCGAATACAAAATTATACTTCCTTTTGGAAAAAAATATGGCTATTTAGCACTGGCCGAGGGGTTTTATTCTGTAACAAAGAACCTTGATGTAACCGACCTTAAAGAATATAAAGAAATAGATGAGCAGAATTTATTTATGGCACCTGTTATGGAATCACAAACCGTAAGAATTAACAACGTGTTCTTTAAGAAGAAAAGTTCTGAATTTGAAAAAGAATCATTTCCTGAATTAAATCGTTTTGTGGAATTTTTAAAAGTGAATAAAAAAATAACCATAGAAATTCAAGGTCATACCGATAATAAAGGCGAACCTGCCGAGAATTTAGCTTTATCCGAAAAACAAGCACAAGCGATTGCCGACTACTGTATTTCGAAAGGAATAAAGTCAGAAAGAATGACTGTTAAAGGGTTTGGACAAACACGACCAATTGGCTTTAATAAAGATGAAGAAGGTCGTGAAATGAATCGACGCATTGAGTTTAAAGTTATAACAACAGGAAAATAATGCCAAAGTGAATTACTAACTAGTCCATATATGGGGAGTCATGTTGAGGGCTTGTCCTGAGCTTGACGAAGGGCTCGAAACATGTGTGAGGGGTTGTGGGCAAATCCTTCGAGAACACTTCGTCAGGCTCAGTGCACGCTATCAGGATGACTGTGGGTTGTATTCTTACAAATTTGACGAAGTATTATTTCACTTTGGTATTATATAAAATAGCCCAACCAATTGCCTGCCTGCCTGCCGGCAGGTCCCTTTTTTGAAGATGGTAGGGAGATGAATAAAAAAATTGGGCTAGTTTATAATCTGTTACTGTGGAAATAGTATGATTTTTTTAAAATTTTGGACAAGGTATAATTTTAGTGCGGTGGTGCTTTGGTTTTTTTGGATTTATAAACTGATAATTTAAAGTTATTTCATGCGAACCACCAGAAACCATTGTAAGTTTAGATATTGTAATATCATAGCTATATCCGATTATCAAATCTTTATAAATGCCGCCAACCATAATTGCTACGGCATCATGATTTGAATAACCTTTTTTGTATGCTTTAAATCCAGGAATTCCTCTGTACCAAACGCCAATAAAAACATATGGTCGCTTATAATAAACTCCAAGATCGGCTTGGTCAAATTCTTTTTGAAAACGATATTGAAAAGCAACTGTAATAGATGGTTTTTCGTTTTTACGACCTTCGCCACTTTGTCCGTTTAGTGGAAAATTATAGCCGCCATGAACAGAACCTTTTATTGGTAACGGAGCGCTTTTACTTAAAAAAGATTCATTTGGCCGGTTTATATGGTTTAATGTTATACCAACCCACTGTGTTTTAGAAAACAGTAAAGCCCCTGTTGCAAAATCCATATAATTAATTTTATCAGGAGTTGGTGTTTGTATTGAAGTTGATGCCGCTCTTGATATCTGGTCGCCAAAAACTAAACGATTAAAATCTAAAGAACGATATCCATAGGTTGCTCTAACCCCAATCGATGCAGACCATACTCTTGTAAATTTATAATCATAAGCATAATTTAATCCAACAGTATTGTTTCCTAAACCGGCAGACCCA
>CAILUD010000181.1 GCA_903837285.1 uncultured Bacteroidota bacterium
CGTCAAAGACTTTGAGGCAAAATTTTCAATTTTCCCATTACATTCATAACAACGAACACCTTTCATATTCTTAATTTTTGTCTTGAAAAAAATGCTATGTATTGCAGACATTCTATGCAAATGGACGCTAACGTTGGCATGTTGGATTAGGCAGGCAATTGCTTGCACTGGGTGTCAAACCGTTAAAAGGTTTGACTTTTGTTTTATGTGTCAAGTTGCCCATAACAGCCTGCTAAATTCTAACATAGTGTTACCAACTGGCCTTTGTTGTGTTATTTGTTTCAATTAAAATCAATTTGTCAAGTTTTATGTTTTAATTACAGTGTATTTTAATTTCTTCAGAAGCTTCTGCATTTCCTAATTCTTCTGCTTTCTTTAAATCTAAACATCCGTTTTCTTTTTGTCCTAAATTTATTTCAGCAATTCCCATGTATAAATATATTTCTGAATCTTTAAAATTTAATGATATAGCTTTATCAAAGTCTTTTTTTGCACCTTGGTAGTCTTTAAGTTCAATTTTCGAATGTCCTCTATAATAGTAAATATCGGCATTATTTGGATCAAATAATATTGCATTATCATAATCTATTATAGCTCCTGAATAGTTTTTTAATTCTGATTTTGCATATCCTCTAGCGGCATAAGTTTCTGCATCATTATTTTTAAATTTTAATGCTTTGTCAAAGTCTGCAATAGCATCATGATATTTTTTTAGTTTACCATTTGCACATCCTCTATTAAAATAACTATCAACATCTTTTGGATTAATTTTTAAAGCTATATTAAAGTCATCTATTGCACCACTGTAATCTTCAAGAGAAAATTTAGAAAGGCCTCTATTATAATATAATTCAGCATCTTTAGGCTTGATTTTAATTGCTTCTGTAAAATCACAAATTGATCCCATTAAGTCGTTTATTTCAGCTCTAGCAAATCCTCTTTCATAGTATGCATCTTTGTATTTTGGATTTATCTCTAAAACAATATCAAAAAATTGAATTGCATTTTTGTAGTCTTTTATTATATTTCTTGCCAATCCTCTGGCAAAATAAACTTCAATATATTTTGGATTCATTTCTATTGTTATTAAAAAATCTTCCTTTGAACCTTTTAAGTCTTGTAATTCATTTTTTGCAATTCCTCTATATAAATATGCATCTATGTATTTTGAATTTACTCTTATTACTTTATTAAAATCAACTATTGCTCTATCATATTCATGTAATTCAACATATGCAATTCCTCTATTATAATATGCGTCAATAAAGTTAGAGTCGAGTACTATTGCTTTATTAAAGTCAATAAGAGCACCTTTAAAGTCTTTTTCATTTGCTTTTAATTTTCCGCTTTCATAAAATGTATTGGATATTTGTCCAAAACAATTAGAAATGAATAAAAAATATAGAATAAAAAAAAGTGTTTTCATAAATACTATAACTCAAATTTTATTTCGGTGAAGTTTTTTTAAGGCTTGTTGGTAACGGTTGCATGTTGGATTTGGCAGGCAATTGCTTGCAATTGGTGTCAAACCGTTAAAAGGTTTGACTTTTGTTTTCTGTGTCAAGTTGCCCATAACAGCCTGCTAAA
>CAILUD010000182.1 GCA_903837285.1 uncultured Bacteroidota bacterium
CATGGAATTTTTTTGTAGCATCAGCAAGTTCTGTTAAAGGTTTACGTATGCTTCTTAACAAAATGTAATTAATAATTATAATTAGCAATAAAATAATTGCAACTATAAAAACTAACTGATTTCTTAAAGCAATGCTTAATTCTTTTGAATTTGCGTATAATTCATCTCCTTTGGCTTTTGCATAATTATCAATTTTATTTATTGCAGCTAATGTAGCTAAAACACCTTTGCCACCAACACCAACTTCAGTTGTTCGTGTATATGCTTCCTGTTTTTTCCCCGCATTCAGAATACGGATGGTTTCTTCTCTTGTAGTATTCCATTTAATAAAAGTTTGCTTTGCCAAGTCAATATCTGAGCGAGGACCAAGGTATGAAATGTATAAAAAATCAAACTGCTCAAAAGCACTGATCTTTCGTTTTTCTATTTCGTTTAGTGCAAATGATCTATCATTTTCATTGTCGATTAATAAAAGATCTTTCATTTTTACAAGTATATTAAGAATATCAGCATTTAACATGCCAATTGCACGCCTCACTTTTAAAGGATGATTGTACATGGTCTCAGCTTGCTGGTGGATTTGGCCAGACTGATAATAAGAGACTGCACCTAGCACTACAACAAAAAACAACGTTATTGCAAAGCCAAGTTTAAGTTTTGTTCCGATTTTAATGTTGTTAAAATTCATATTGTATTATTTATTTTTTACCACTAAGAGCACTAAGGGTTTTCACTCCGCCGCGGCGGAGGAACACGAAATTAATATTAGACACTGATTAAAACTGATTTTTTTCATTTTTAACTTTGTGTTCTTTGTGATTTTTACTTTGTGAACTTTGTGGTTAATTTTTTATTTTTTAAATATTGCCGACTGTGAATATACTTCTTTTAAATTAAAATTCATTAAAATTTCTCTTTCAGTTTCACCTGTAATTATATAACCTCCGTTTGATAGGCAATTAGATGTTTTATTAAGTATTCTTTTTCTGTATTCGGGTTTGAAATAAAACAATAAATTAGCACAAAGTACTATATCAAAATCGCCAAAAATACTTACTGGTGGACAACTATATTTCTCGTTAAATAAATCGAACTCCGTGATATCGATATTTTTTTTCAATATTGGTTTAACAAAATAAGCATCTCCATGTTTTGTAAACCATTGCTTAACGCGTTTAAAATTAAGATTATTAATTTCTGACACATCAAATTTACCCATTCTAGCCTGGGTTAATTGTTTTTCGCATTGGTCGGTAGCAAAAATGCGATATTTAACTTTTTCGTTATTATTAGCGTTATATTCTTCGAACAACATGGCTATGCTGTATGCTTCTTGTCCGGCAGCACATGCAGCAGACCATATACGAATTTCTTTATTTTTACTTTCTTTCTTTTTAAGAATTAATGATGGAATTATTATTTGTTCTAAAACAGAAAATGTAAGTTGATTTCGAAAAAATTCGCTATAATTATTATGTAAAGAATTTAGAAATTTTGCAACTTCTTTTTTATTTTGTTTTAATATAGCAAAATACTCTTCTTCTGATTTACTTTTAGTTTCTGTAATTCTATTTTGGATAGATTTATTTATAAAAGTCTCATCATATTTTAAAATATCAACATCGTGCAATAAATTACTTATATCGCTGATTATTGAACTCTGATTATTGATTGTTTTTTTCATTTGATTTTTTTACCACTAAGTAACACTAAGGGTTTTCACTAAGGAACACGAAGGTAATATTAGAAGATTATTTACGCTGTTTTTAAAACGCGGATTAAAACTATATTTTTTCATTTGACTTTTTTTACCACTAAGTAACACTAAGGGTTTTCACTAAGGAACACGAAGTTTTTATCCTCTGCTTATTTGTTTTACTTTGTGTCATACTTTGTGCGACTTTGTTGTTAGTTTTTTAACACTAAGAACACGAAATACTTCACGAAGTTACACAAAGTTAATAGTAAGCTTAGATTAAAACTATTTCTTTTCATTTTTTTCTTTGTGCTCTCCGCCGCGGCGGAGCGGTTTTTACTTTGAGTACTTTGTGGTTAGTTTTTTATTCAACAATTTTATATTTTTCTTCTTGTCCGTTTTGTTTAAGTAAATTATTAACTTCTTTTTTTAATTCTATCATTGTAAGTTCTCTGCCTACTGTTAAATTATGAAAGCGTTGCAAGTCATTCATTTTTTCTTTTAACTCTCTTTCAGCATTTCTTCTGCGTAATGCCATAGAAGCAATATATATGAAATTTTCAAAAAATTCTTTTTTCAAATCTGGTTTATCCTTTTTCATTGCAAGTAAAGTAGTGCCGTATAATTTACCATCAATAATATATGCAAAACCAACAAACCTATCTACATTTAATAATGTTTGAATTGCTTTTCCCACAGTGTGTGAAATAGCGCCAAAAGTAGCCTCGTATAATGTTTTTCTTACACCAATAGTTTCGTTAATTATTTCATTATAAATCTCGTCGCTAACATGCGATTGAACTTTGGTTGCTTGTTTCCCAATTAAACTAACTACTTTTTCAAGAAGCTTAGATTCAAGTTCTATATGTTTTGTTGCCATTGTTTTTGAGATTGAATTATATTCAGAAAACAATGCAACAGTAGCTCCAGTAATTTCTTTAATACTTTTAGCAATAAACACTTCAAGGTTTTCTTCAAAAGTTAAATTCGTTATCTCAATTGAGAAATTATTAAGTTTTGACAAAATCATATTATTAATAGCAAGTGATTCTTCTGCATTTTTTCTTTCTGTTATATCTCTAAATACCCCATAAGAACCTACAAATTTTTCATTTTCATCAAAATAAGAAACAGTAGTTAAAATTATATTTCTTTTCTCTTTGTTATGTCTAATTATATCTAATTCATAAACACTTTTATCGTCTTTTTTTCTATTCTGAGTATGTTTAATAATATTATCATAATCACTTTCTGAAAGAAAATTAACAAGATTTTTACCAACCAAACCTTGACTTTCTACTCCAAAAATTTCTTCTGCTGCTTTATTAGCAAAAACAAATTCCTCATTTTGATTTACGAATCCTATTCCTTCGCCAGAGTTTTCGAAAACAGTTCTATATCGTTCTTCATTTTTCTTTATGTTATCTTCAGC
>CAILUD010000183.1 GCA_903837285.1 uncultured Bacteroidota bacterium
ATTTTATTAAAATTTAAATATTGTATAAATCAAATTATTACTGGTGTCAATTATTGCTATATTTGTATCTTACATGTTTTTAAAAATGAATTTTATTAATATATATTTAAGAAAGAGAAAAGCTAATGCGGCGAATGCTGCAATTGGTTATATAAAGTATGGCCTACTTCTTTTAGCTTTTTTCATTTTTGTATTTCAGTTAAAAGCTCAGATTGTAACCGATTTTTCTTATTCGGCCAAAAATGTAGTTGTTAAAAATAACCAGTATCACGATAACTGTATATGTGCAGAAATAAATTTTGATTTAAGCATAAAAACACTTAAGACTCCTGGATCATTTCAGTCTTTTAATTTTTATCCGGTTATTAGAACAACAGACAATAAGGAAATTAGTTTCTCCGATAATATTTCGCAGTTTAAAGGTTTTTGGGACAATGATTTTCATAATAATGTTGCAACAGAAACTTCACTTAAAATATATATCCCATATAGGGAATTAACTCAACTTGCAGGTAAAACTGACGCTATACTTGAATTACTTGTGAAATGTAAAGGATCGGAGACAGTATCTGCAGGTAAATATAACATACTGTTAGTAGTTCCTGAAGTAATTTTTAAAAAATATAACCAGCAAAAATTTACAGTTTCTTCTTTTTTGTCAGATCAGGATTTTAGTTCTTTTTATAAAAGTGATGGACTAAATATTTCGTATAGTTGTTTATTTCAAATTCCCTACGATAATATTGAATTAAATGATGGAAATGACGGTGCATATTGTTTTTATACGGTAATAAAGAATAATTCCGGAGAAATTATTTTTGATGGATCGGCACAAAAAGACATTAAAATATTACATCCATACTATAATACCTGGATGGACAATAAACCTATGGATAAAATAAGTCAGTTTATTCCAATAAATAAAATTAAAGGTGATGGAGAATTTACTGCAACTATTGAAATTAATGTAAGAAATAAAACAGGTGATATTATTTTTCCAAAAATATTTACAAAAAATATTCAGATAAAAAAGCCGATAATGGTAGATTATCTTTCGCAGGTTTTTACATTAAGTAATGTAAATTATACTGAGTATCATCATTCGAAAGGTAAAAACGGATTGGATTTTAGTTTATCCTGCCAAATGAAATATTTATCGAGCCAAATACGTGAAGCGCTTTTAAAACCAGAATATCAGGATTTTTATTTTGTTGCAGAACTTACAGATTCATTAGGCAGAAATATTTTTCTTAATAAACGAGATCAGCTTTGCTCACTGCCAAGAAAAAAAGTTACCAATTTAAAACCAGACCAACTTCATGATTTAGATTTTTATTTTCCGTTTAGGAAAATGCTTTTGTCCGAAGGTTCTCATCTTATTAATTTGAAAATATTTGTCACCGATTCTGCAAATACCCTTTACTTTCCGGTATTGTATAGTAAACAAATAAGAATTCAACAGCCTTTAAGTTATCTTGCTTATTTTGATGTGCGTAATATCGAGGCTGGAGATGGTGATTATGATGTTGCTGCCAAGAATATTCCAATTGTAAATATATTTGTAAGCAAAAAATCTAAAAGAGGACAAGGAACTCCTGATGTAGGGTGGCTTGTTGAGGATGAAGTTGAACGATTGTTTGTATCTTCAGTTGCAAATAACAATAGACGAGGATACGACCATTCATTTTATTTAAGAGTGTTTGATAATGATGAATATAATTTAAAAGTTTATGATGTAGATAATTTTTCGTTTAATGATAAAATTGGAAACTGTAAAATTGTTCCGCAAAACGGAATCAGTGTTTTGCATTTAGATACTTCGTTTAGCGGTAATATTAAACATGGAAATATCAAAGTTGATAAATCTTTTTTTCCTGAATTGAGATATCATAAATCAAGTTCAATTGCTTCAAATTATAAGGGATTGCCAGGAATTTCTATTGAAATAGATTATATGTATAACAAAATGCCAAACTCTCCTGGAATTTCTTTAAGCCCAGTTATAATTGATAATAGAAATATCTCGAGAGCAATTTCATTTTTAAGGACAACAAATAATACAGAAAAAGTAAGTTCTAATTCTTTTTCATTAATTGGTAATACAGGCAAAGAATCTTTATTTATTCCATTGTTTGAATTAGATACTACAAGTAGAATGTTTTTCCCTATATGGCTCGATTCGGCAAAAATTGTATTAGCAAAAAATGAAATTAATATACCTAAAGATATTAGCAGTAAAAATATTTTTACTACAAATATTACAATAACTGAGAATGAAATGATTGATGGGGTTTCGTGTATTGGCCTGTCTCTTAAAAATTCTGCTACTGATGGGTTATATGAGTTTTGCAAAGCTGATGAAATTTTATCTTCCCTTTTGTTTTTTAATAAGAATGTAGAGCAAATTAATATGCCAATATTTTCATATAACAAAATAGACATAAACAAAATTGTATTTCAAACGCTTCCCGAACATAAGCAAACATGGTATATTCCATATTTTATGTTAGATAAATTGGAAGGGAAACAAACAATATTAGCCAAATACAATGTAAAATATCAGAAGAGTCAATATGTTTTATCACAATATTCAAGTGAATTGTTATTTAATATTCCTCACATCTCAGATTTGAAGATAAATACTATTTCATTTATTGCAAAAAAACTAAACAAATTTAAAAAATGTGAGCTTGAAATTTGGCATGCAGGCATTTTAGTACAGACAATTAACCAGGAGGATATTCAGAGAAATATGATTATTAAAATGCCCGATACTCCATTCAAAACGCATAGTTCTGATGAAATTACGATTATTGTTAAAGGAAAAAATAGTTATGATGAAGTTATAGCAAAGTCGGAGTTAAAAGTTCAAGCTTCACAAATATTTTCTACAGATTACGTTAATCTGGAAAATAATAAATGTTGCAAGAAAATTAAAGTAAGTAATCGTTAATATACAATATTAATTATTTTCCCTGGAACAACTATTAATTTTTTAGGCTCTTTTCCTTCAAGCCATTTTTTTGTTTGCTCGTTTTCTAAAGCAGCTTTTTCAATTTCTTCTTTTGAAAGAGTTAATGGTAATTCAAGTTGATATCTTACTTTGCCATTAAATGAAACAGGATATGACTTATTGCTTTCAATTAAATACGATTCCTCAAATTTAGGATAAGTTGCTTTTAAAATGCTTTCGCTATAACCTAAAAGTTGCCATAATTCTTCTGCAATATGTGGCGCAAAAGGCGATAAAATAATAGTTAATGGTTCAAGGATAGATTTTTTATTGCACTTTATATCGGTAAGTTCATTTACGCAAATCATAAATGCACTAACAGAAGTATTAAACGAGAATGCTTCAATATCTTCTTTTACTTTTTTTATTAGTTTATGAAGTGCTTTTAATTCTTGTGTGGTTGCTTGTTCGTCCGAAATTTTAAATTGATTATTTTCATCGTGATAAAGTTTCCATAATTTTCTAAAGAAACGATGCACGCCTTCAATGCCGCTTGTATCCCATGGTTTAGCTTGTTCTAGTGGACCTAAAAACATTTCGTACATGCGTAATGTATCTGCGCCAAATTTTTCAACTATGCTGTCTGGGTTTACAACATTATACATTGATTTTGACATTTTTTCTACTGCATATCCACAAATGTATTTTTCGTCTTCAAGAATAAATTCTGCATCCGCATTTTCTGGACTCCATTTCCGGAATGCATCCAAATCTAAAACATCGTTTGTAACAATGTTTACATCAACATGAATTTCACTGGTTTTGTGGTTTTCTTTTATTCCTTTTGAAACATATGTATTAGTTCCGCTAATTCTATATACAAAGTTTGATCTTCCTTGTATCATCCCTTGATTAATCAACTTTCTAAACGGTTCCTCAACGGGAGAAATGCCTATATCAAATAAAAATTTACACCAGAATCGGGCATAAACTAAATGTCCTGTTGCGTGTTCGGTACCACCAATATATAAGTCAACATCTTTCCAGTAATTTACAGCATCTTTTGAAAAGTACTCGTTGTTATTTTTTGGGTCCATATACCGGAAATAATAACCAGATGAACCTGCAAAACCAGGCATGGTACTTAACTCAAGGGGATAACCTTCTGTTGTTTTCCAATTTGTTGCACGGCCAAGTGGTGGTTGCCCGTCAGTTGTAGGCAAAAAAGAATCTATTACCGGAAGCTCAAGTGGTAACTGGTCTTCGGGCAAAGTGTATGGCATTTCATTTTTATAATAAATTGGAAAAGGTTCACCCCAATACCGCTGGCGACTATAAATAGCATCACGTAAACGATAATTTATCATTCGTTTACCAATTCCTGCTTCTTCTATTTTGTCAATTATTGTTTTTATTCCTTCTGTAACATCAAGCCCATTAATAAACTCAGAATTAATGCAAGTTCCTTCTTTTACATCAAAAGATTCAGTCCAGGTTATTGTATCCGTTGGTTCTTCGCCATTCTTTTTTATTACCTGTATAATTGGTAAATTAAAATGACGTGCAAAAGCAAAATCTCTGCTATCGTGAGCTGGAACGGCCATTATTGCTCCGGTGCCATAACCTGCTAAAACGTAATCGCTAATCCATATTGGAATTTGTAAATCAGAAAATGGATGTTGTGCATATGCGCCGGTAAAACAACCCGACACTTTGTTAACTTCTGTAATTCTTTCGCGTTCAGTTCTTTTTTTTGTTAAAGCTACATAATTGTCAATTGCAGATTTTTGTTCGTCAGTAGTTATTTGCGAAACCAATTCATGTTCGGGTGCCAGAACCATAAATGTGCAACCAAAAATCGTATCGGGACGGGTGGTGAATACATTGACCTCACTATTTGGAATTTGGTCCGCCTTTGGCGGATTGAAATTTGGAATTTGGAACTTTATTTCCGCTCCAATACTTTTCCCAATCCAGTTTTTCTGCATTTCTTTTAAAGAATCGGTCCAGTCGATAATATCCAAACCAGTTAAAAGTCTTTCTGCATATGCTGAAATTCTTAAGCACCACTGCATCATTTTCTTTTGTTCAACAGGGTGTCCACCACGAACCGAAAGCCCTTCTTTTACTTCATCATTTGCTAAAACTGTTCCTAATGCAGGACACCAGTTAACCATCGTTTTTGCAAGATAAGCTATACGGTAACAAAGTAAAATTTCTTGTTGCTCTTTTTCATTTTTTTGTTTCCAGTCTTCGGCAGAAAAATTTATTTCACAATTATTTGCTGAATTAATATTTGAATTACCGGAATTATTAAAAAGTTCTATTAATTGTTCAATTGGTTCTGCTTTTTGTGTTTCGTTGTTATACCAATGATGAAACAATTTAATAAAAACCCATTGAGTCCATTTATAATATGATGGTTCGCTTGTACGCACCTCACGATCCCAGTCGTATGCAAAACCAATTTTTTCTAATTGTTCTTTATATCTTACAATATTTTTTTCGGTTGTTACTGCAGGGTGTTGTCCTGTTTGAATTGCATATTGTTCGGCAGGTAATCCAAAAGCATCAAAACCCATTGGGTGTAATACGTTGAATCCGGTTAAGCTTTTATAACGTGTGTAAATATCGCTTGCAATATAACCTAAAGGATGGCCAACATGTAAGCCCGCACCTGATGGATAAGGAAACATATCGAGTACATAAAATTTAGGTTTATCGGAATTATTATCAACTTTAAAAGTTTTATTTTTCTTCCAGCTATCCTGCCATTTCTTCTCTATTTCTCTGAAATTGTAGTCCATAAATTATATATATATGTGATGCAAAAGTAATAAAAAACTGCCTAAAAAAGAAGCCGAGAAATAACCAAATGTGCTAATTTTTAAAAGATGAACATATAATGAAGTAAGCTATGGCTTGTTGGTTTTATAATTTTGTATGTATTAATGTTATTTTTATAAAGTTTGACTGTAGTAAATTACAGAAGAATAAAACACAAATTGTTATTTATGGCACAATCAAGATGTCTTACATTCTACTATGTTTAGTAAAAAGTTGTATTTTTTTTCTTATTCTATTGTTTTATAAAAGGTACAAGTTAATTACATTGGATATCTTATAACCATTCTTTCTTAAAAAAAACTAATAAGGAATAATATAGTATTAAAATAGGCTTTTTTAGAAGATCAATTTACGAATAAAATAAAATTTAATCATGAAGCTATATAACTTAATTAAAAAATAGGTTATACAACAGAGCACTTCTTTATGCTAATAATAAGCAGTACATTTGTTCTTTAATGAATGTTTTTTGCTTTAAAGTATTTACTTGCAAACATAACAATCATAAATACACATAAATAATAGCCTTATTATATGATAGCTAACAAAAAAATAAATCTCGTTTTTGTACTAGTTGTTTTAATAAACTTTGCGTTAAACGCACAGGTAAAATTCTTTAATTATTCATGTCCTAATAACGTTAAATCTATTGCCGATGACGGAAATTACTTCTGGACAGGCACTTCCGGCGGTTTATACAAATGGAATAAAAGCGGAGGAACATTAATAGCAAAATATGATACCGAAACTGGCTTACCTTCTAATGATATTAATTGTATAAAAATAGATGATATAGGTGGTGGCCTATGGGTTGGTACAAACAATGGAGCAGTTAAAATAAACGGAACTGTTTTAACAACCTATACTACAAATGATGGATTAATTAATAATACGATTAACTCTATTACAGTAAATATTCAGGGAGTTTGGTTTGGAACTGACGGTGGCATTTCATTATTAAATGGAACTAACTGGACAAATTATACTACTTCAAATAGTGGATTATGGGATAGTGCAGTTTACGCAATTGCAATAGACCCTTCTAATAATAAATGGATTGGAACAGGGTTAAGTGGTTTACAGAAATTTGATGGCACTACCTGGAATACAGTGAGTACAACTTTACCAACCGTTAATAGAGTAATAACAATTGATGTTTCTGGAATTTTATGGATTGGAGGTAATAACTATATAACCAAATATGATGGTTCATCTTTTACACAATATAACATTGCAAACGGACAGTCAGAAGGTAAAGTCAGTTCAATTTCTATTGATGTTTCGGGCAATAAATGGGTTGGAACTTGGTATGGTGTCTCAAAATTTAATGGTTCATCCTGGACCAATTATACTACAGTCAATGGCCTAGTAAACAATGACGTTACTTGCAGTGCAATTGATATTTCAGGCAATAAATGGTTTGGAACTAGAGGTGGTGGAGTATCAAAATTTGATGGAGCAAGTACATGGACACCATATGTATCAACCAGCGGACTTATTAGTAATTCAGTTAGCGACATAGCAATTGATGCTTCAAACACCAAATGGTTTGCTACTAGTGGTGGAGTTTCAAAGTTTGATGGTTCTAACTGGACTTCATATACTACAACTAATGGATTAATAAACAATGAGGTATTAGGTGTAGCAATAGATGGTTCTGGAAATAAATGGTTCGCAACATATGGTGGAGTTTCCAAATTTAATGGATCTACATGGACAAATTATACTACTTCAAATGGATTACCAGGCAATGAAATAGTATCAATTGCAGCTGAAGCATCAGGTAACATATGGGTCGGAACTTATTATGGACTTTCTAAATTTAATGGCACAACATGGACTAATTACACAACCGGAAACAGCGGATTAGTTGATAATATTGTTTATGCCATTGCTGTTGACGCTTCAAATAACAAATGGGTTGGAACCACTAATGGTGTTTCAAAATTTGATGGAACAACATGGACAACATATACAACTTCAGATGGATTAGGCAGCACACTTATTTGGGACATTAAAATTGATGCACTCGGTAAAATATGGTTTGGCACTAATAGTGGCGTTTCAGTATTTGACGGAACTAGCTGGACATCGTACACTACAAGTGATGGATTAATCGATAATAATACCTGGGCTGTTAACTTTGATCAAACAGGAAATGTTTGGGCAGGAACTTTTTGGTCAATGGGTCTTACTAAATTTAAGGGCCCACTTTTTAGAACCTTTAATACATCAGATGGATTAGCTGGTAATGAAGTTAGAAGTATATCAGGTGATAGTCAAAATAATGTATGGGTTGGTACTTCATTAGGCGGCGTATCTAAAATATCATGTGAAGCACCGGTTTGTAATTTTTTAACTGATACTATATGTTTTCCTGGTATAACAACTTTCACAAATATATCTAACAAAACAGATATTTTTACTACTTACGAATGGGATATTAATAACGATGGAACAGTAGAATATACAAATGAAAATATTTCACACGATTTTTTAGGATATGGAACTTATACAGTTAAGCTAACAGCTCATAATGAGAATTGCTCAAGCTCTGTTATTAAAACTGTAAAGGTTAATTCATCACCCAATGTTTCATTATCCCATGAAGGAATTATGCATATTTGTTTTGGAAATTCGGTAACAATTGATGCAATTATTAATAATTATGATGCAGGAATAACTTATTCATATTTATGGTCAACAGGAGAAATCACTCCACAAATTTCTGTAAACACAACTGATACATTCTCTGTTACTGTATCTGACAATAATTGTCATGGGATTTCAAGCATACCTTTAAATTTAACTGTACAAAGTGTAAATCAAGATCAGGAAATGTGCCTTGTTACAGTTGATAGTACTTCAACAAATAATCTTATAATTTGGGATAAACTCATCGATCCATCAATAAAAAGTTTCCTGATATATCGCGATACTGCAAACAATAATTTTGGTTTAATTGGTGAAGTTCTTTATGATTCATTAAGCTTATTTATTGATACTGCTCGCAGTCTTTATGCTGCTAACGGAGACCCTAATTTTTCTTCTTGGAGATACAAAATTGCTATAAAAGACACTTGTGATGACATTAGTAATTTGAGTTCATATCATCAATCTATTTTCTTACAAAACAACAATGGTAATTTTAACTGGAGTCAATACCAAATTGAAGGGCAGTCACAGCCAGTTCCTGCATTAACAAATTATCTTTTTCAGCGTGATAATTTATCAAATGGAAATTATATAACTATTGCAACTTTAAGCGCATCTTCTACTTTGTTTACAGACCCGTCATATGCAACATATGAAAATACTGCAACATGGCGTGTAATGACAGATTGGGGTATAAGTTGTGTGTCTACTAAAGCACAAACCCATAATACTACAAGATCAAATGTTCAGAGGATTAACATGGTAAATAATCCAATAATTTTTGATAATAACAAACTAAATATTGTTATTTCTCCAAATCCAACAAATGGGAAATTTACAATACAAATTATTGATTCTAAATTGATAGCTGATAATAGTAAATTAACAATTTCTAATGTTCAGGGAGAAATTGTTTATCAATCAACAATTAACAAAAAATGCGAGATTGATATTTCAGAGTTAGCAAGTGGATTGTATATTGTTAGCGTAAACTCTGGAACAAAAGTTTATCATCAAAAATTGGTAAAGGAATAGAAAAAATAAGATAGAGTTTTTATAGTTTGAAGTTCTTAAATTTAATTTTTACAATTTTAAGTGCTTTAGACAATCTATATTTAGTGACTTTTCTAAAAATCTTTGTTATATTTGGCTTACATAATTTAGCTAAATGACTAGTGATTTTATTATAATCCGAAAAATTTTTGTCCTAGTTTTATTTCTCTTATCAGGCATTTTTTCATATGCTCAGAACGATTATGTTGACTCCCTTGTTAAACATTTAAAGAATGAAAAAACAGATACAGGTAAGATAAATGATTTACATCAACTTTTTTTGGAATATGAATTTTCCGACAACATAAAATCAACAGAATATATTTATAAAGCATTAGAATTATCTAAAAAATCAGGTTATAAAAAAGGGCTTGCTGTTAGTTATAAATATCTTGGATTTTTTGCAGAAGATACTGGTAACTACGAACAAGCCATTAACAATTATCAACAGTCGTTAAAAATTTCTGAAACACTTAATGATAAAAAAGGAATTTCCGCAACATTAGGAAACATTGGAAGCGCTTATTATTTTCAAGGAGATTACCCCAAAGCACTTTACTATTATTTTAAATCATTAAAACTGGCAGAAGAAATAAATGATAATAAAAGAATTGTAATAAACTTAGGCAATATAGGAAACGTATATAAAGATCAAAGCGATTATTCAAAAGCTCTTGAATATTATTTTAAGGCATTAAAAATGAATAAAGAGCTTGACGATAATAATGGAATAGCAGCAAATCTTGGCAATATTGGAATTGTATATAAAGAGCAAGCAGTTGCTTCAAGATCCAAAAAAGATTCATTAGCAAGTAATTCTTTATATCAAAAAGCACTTAAAAATAGCTTAGAAGCATTAAAAATTAATGAAGAACTAGGTGACGAGAGAAGCACTGCCAATCAATTAGGTAATATTGGTACCGTTTATCACGATCTTAAAAATTATCCAAAAGCTCTTGAATATTATTTCAAGGCATTAACAATGACTAAGGAACTTGAAGATAAAGGAGGTATTGCATCAAATCTTGGAAACATTGGTTCAATTTATACCTCTTTAAAAAAATATAAAGAAGCTGAAAACTATTTATTACAAGCCCTAGCAATTGCAGATAGTATTGTGATTTTAAAAGAAAAAATGCATTTTGAAATTTCGTTAAGTGAGTTATATTCTCAAACCGGAAAAGATAAAAAAGCCTTTGAACATTTTAAAAATTATATAGAAGCTAGAGATACGCTTATAAATCAAGATAAGTCGCGCGAAATAATGAACTTTGAATTTGCAAAGAAAGAAGCTGCAACAAAAGCCGAGCAAGAAAAAAAGGATGTATTGGCAGCAGCCGAAAGCAGAAAACAAAAAATTATTATCTGGTCTGTTATTAGTGGTTTGTTATTGGTAATATTTTTTACAGGATTTATATTCCGATCATTACGAATTACACGTAAACAAAAAAATATTATAGAATCACAAAAAATAAAGGTAGATGAAACTAATGAAGAGTTACATAAGCAGAATGAAGAGATACTAGCCCAGCGAAATGAAATTGAAAATCAAAAGCATTTGATAGAAGTGCATCAGAAAGAAATTGTTGACAGTATAACATATGCAAAACGTATACAGGATGCAATTTTACCTCCAATTGAACTTATTAAACAAAAGTTACCAAATTCGTTTGTACTTTATAAACCAAAAGATATAATTGCAGGCGATTTTTATTGGATGGAAGAAATTAATAACACATTGTTTGTTGCAGTAGCTGATTGTACGGGTCACGGTGTTCCTGGAGCAATGGTCTCTGTGGTCTGTAGTAATGCTTTAAACAGAGCAGTAAAAGAGTTTGATTTAACCGATACTGGCAAAATTTTAGACAAAATAACTGATCTTGTTCTCGAAACATTTGAAAAAAGCAGTACAGAGGTGAAAGATGGAATGGATATTTCACTTTTAAGTATAAAGTTCGGCTTGCCAGGTGTTATTAATGAAGAAATAAAGATTCAATGGAGTGGTGCTTATAATCCATTATGGTATTTTAAAAACAATGAATTAAACGAAATAAAGGCTGATAAACAGCCTATTGGCAAAAGCGATTACCGTAAGCCATTTACTACGCATAATATTGATGCAAAAACCGACACTGTTTTTTATTTGTTTACCGATGGTTATGCCGATCAGTTTGGGGGTCCAAAAGGCAAGAAGTTTATGTATAAACAGTTTCTCGAAAAACTTAAAGAAACCTTGGATTTAGAGACCGATGAGCAACAACAATATTTAAATACTGCCTTTGAAAACTGGAAAGGAAATTATGAACAAGTTGACGATGTAACTGTAATAGGGATTCGTTTATAGTTAATAAAGCCATTCCCTATTACCAATATTTGTAGATAATCCCAAAAAGACAAATTGATTCCAGTTTTGTGAATAGCCGCTAACAGGTAAAATGGAAGATGTACTTTGATTTACATTTTGAATACTTACAAAATCAAACCTAAAACCAAATTTAAAAGCCAGCATCCATTTAGGATTAAGGATATAATCAAAGGATAGTTCAATTGAACTGACTTTGTATTTTTGGCCTTGTAATAATTTATTTCTAAATGGATTCACATTATCGTTATATGACCTGTAAATATTGAAACCCATATTTAAGGTGTCATAATCGGCACCAATTGCATATTTTTTCAAAATGGAATTTATTTGCCATCTGTCAATTTTATATCTAATATTTATAATTCCTTCGGCAAAATTAGCACCTAAAGGATGAGCAAGGGGTTGTGAAGAATTCCCGTAGTTATCCATATAACTCCAGTGCGAATAGGTAAATGGTTTAACAATATTTATTTCCCCTAATGCATAAAGGTTTTCTATGCCAAAAAGTTTAAAAGTTTTTACTCCTGCCTGAATGCCAAATTTATTTGCCCACCAACCTTTATTGGCCTTTAATTCAGAAAGTTTAAATTCATCTAAAAGAAATTGTCCGTACAGATGTGTTGTTTTAAAAATTCTTATTCGTCCTCCAAAGCCCATAATTACATTATCTGGTGAGCCAAGTGAAAATTCTACCGGACGATAAAAAATAATAGGATTTAAATAATTTACATCAAAACCTCTGTTTCCAAGTGAATCTTTACCTTGCCAGATTACAGTTTCAAAAACATTGAAATTAAGTCGCTTGCCAATATTCCAGCTTAAAATATGAGATGAAGAATATTTTTTTGCGCCAAAATCTAAGGCATCAAGCGAATCTTTTTCGTGAAAGTAAGAATACAGTATAGTGTATTTTATTTTCCAGATATCAACAGTTCCCTTAAAAAAGGGATATGCATTTGAATTATCTGAAATAAAAAGTGAGCGATAGCCATCACCAAAAAAAACTTTATCGCGACCAACCTGAAGATTCATAAAATCGGCAACCTGGTATGATAGATAACCGGTTAAGTTTAAGTAAGTGTAAAACGAAGAATATTTTTCAGCTTTCCCAAAATGTGGAATAAAAATATCTTCGTATGGGGCAAATTTCTTCTTGTATTTGGGTTGCGTATAAACAAAAGTTCCGGTAAAATTTGCACTAAAGTTTTTACCCAGCCATGCCATCGCAGTTATTCCGTTTTCGGTAAAAAAACCCTCGTTTAATTTCGAGATATTTGTTAGAACAGGATTTATAAAAAGGCCATTTTTAGTATTAACAGCGGAGATAAAATTTTTATCAAATAACCATTTTTTATTCTCTTTGTTTAAAAAATTTGAATCGAGTAGATCTTGATATTTAGAAATATTAATTTGTAAAGGTCTTATAACAGTATGATTTTGAAGATTAGAGTAGTAATTTTCTTCTATAAATTTAGGTAGATTATCATCTATTGGTAAATTAAAAGTTTGAGCAGAAGAATATAAAAATGACAACCAACAGAGAGTTAAAATAATATATGGTTTCACTATTTTCATAAATGCAAATATAGGAAAAGGCATTATGTCTTTATTACACCAAAAAAGTTTTATTACTTTGCATTATGATTTTTGTAACTGGTGGAACTGGTTTTTTAGGAGCACATTTGCTTGCAAAGCTTGCAGGAGAAGGTATAACTGTGCGTGCCTTAAAACGTAAAAACAGTTCTACAGAATATTTAAAAAAGATTCTAGCCAGAAATAAATGTTCCAATTTTTACAATAAAATTGAATGGATTGAAGGTGATATGCTCGATTATGAGTTAATGTTAGAAAGTTTAAAAGATATTACTCACGTTATTCATGCAGCAGCTATTGTTTCATTTAATAAAAAAGATTTTAAACTTGTTACAAACGGAAATGTAAACGGAACAGCTAATCTGGTTAATGCAGCTTTATCAAATAATGTTAAACGTTTTTGTCATGTAAGCTCAATAGCAGCATTGGGTGGTGTTGAGAATGATAAGGCAATTGACGAAAACACTGAGTGGCGAAATAATAAAGAAAACTCGGCATATTCTATTGCAAAATATTATTCGGAATTGCAGGTATGGCGTGGACATTCCGAAGGTATGGAGTGCGTTATTGTAAATCCATCAGTTATTCTTGGTAGTGGAAACTGGAAAACAGATATTTCGTCACTTTTTACAAAAGTTAATAAAGGATTAAAATATTACACAAGTGGAAGCACAGGTTTTGTAGATGTAACAGATG
This sequence comes from uncultured Bacteroidota bacterium, assembly GCA_903837285.1. Taxonomy (GTDB): domain Bacteria; phylum Bacteroidota; class Bacteroidia; order Bacteroidales; family GWA2-32-17; genus GWA2-32-17. The sequence goes on from CAILUD010000183.1 coordinate 14,163, forward strand.
TTGCAGATATTGTTATAAAACTTGCTTTGCACTCAGAAGTAAATGGTGAGCGATTTGTTATAAATTCTGAAAATATTTCATATCGTGATATATTAAATATGATTGCTAAATCATTAAATAAAGAATTACCAAAAAAAGAAGTAGGCGAAAAAACTTTAAACTTTGCACATAAGTTAAGTATTGTTGGTTCTTTTTTTAGTAATAGCAAATCACTTATTTCTCCAGATATGGCAAGAATTGCTACCTCTAAATTATTTTATTCCAATAAAAAAATCTCCAATTTACTGTCTTATAGTTTTAAACCTATTCAGGTTACAATAAATGAAATTGCAATAGATTTTTTAGAAAAAGATAAATAAATCAATTTTTTAAAGAAAATCAAGAAATTTACAGCGTTAAAATAACTAACTGTATTATTGTCTTTTATAAACAATAGAGTCTTCAAATCAGGTATTTTTACCTATAAAAATCTGTTTAAAAACAGGTGTTTTTACTTGTTGTCTATTGTAATTATATTTA
>CAILUD010000184.1 GCA_903837285.1 uncultured Bacteroidota bacterium
AGAGATGTAACAAAGGACTGGATGCACGATTACAATTACTTAAGGCCTCATAATTCATTGAAAAATAAAACGCCTATTGAATTTTTATTAAATGAATAAATTTTCTATTTTTGAATGGCCCGAAATTAAGGGAAGCTTACATATTGATTAGTGTAAAAAGTGGAAATTTAATATTTTTCATTAATGCTATTTCTGTTTAATCATTTATTTGTATATTTGCTTATTCTAAATAAGCAATTATGGAAAAATTATTTATCAAACATAACAACAAAGTTTCGCAAGTAAATTTATCATTTCAAAGAGAATTAGCTGCCAGAATTCATTGGGAAGATCGGCTTATAGGCATTAAAGGTCCTCGTGGAGTTGGCAAAACAACGATGATGATTCAAATGATAAAACAGAAATATAAAAAGCTTGATAATGTTTTATATTGTAGTCTTGATGATTTATATTTTACAGAAAATAGCCTTGTTGATTTATCTGAGAAATTTGTTTCAAATGGTGGAAAGTATTTGTTTTTAGATGAAGTACACAGATATCCTAATTGGTCTCAGGAAATAAAGAATATTTATGATGATTTGCCTGAATTAAAAGTTGTTTTTACAGGTTCGTCAATGCTAAAAATACGGGATTCAAAGGGTGACCTTAGTAGAAGAGCAATATTCTACGACATGCCAGGCCTTTCTTTAAGAGAGTTTATAAACCTAAATTTGAAAACAAATTTTCCTGCATATTCGCTTAAAGAAATATTACAGAATCATGTAGAAATAGCACAGGAATTAAAAAAACAATTTAAACCTTTGGTTTATTTTAAAGAATTCCTCCAATTTGGCTATTTCCCTTTTTATCAGGAGTATTCACATACTTTTTTGCAAAGAGTTAATGAAATTGTAAATATCACACTGGATGTTGATATGATGCAAATAAAAGGATTGAATACTTCAGGTTTATTAAAAATGAAAATTCTTTTGCACATTATTGCAGGTTTAGTTCCATTCAAACCTAATATAGTTAAACTTAGTGAACGTATTGGTGTAAATCGAAATACCCTTATTACATATCTTAAACATTTAGAAGAAGCTGGAATTATTAATGCTATTTATTCTTCAACTCAAGGTGTAGGTGTGTTGCAAAAACCTGAAAAAATTTATCTCCAAAATACTTGTTTTAATTTTGCATTAAGTGAGAACGAGCCTGAAATTGGCACATTACGTGAATCTTTCTTTTTTTGTATGGCAGAACCAAAACACAAAGTTAGTTATACTGAAAAGGGTGATTTTATGCTAGAAAAGAAATTTGTTTTTGAAATTGGTGGGAAAAATAAGACAGCGAAACAAATCAGTGGAGTTTCAAATTCTTTTATTGTAGCTGACGAACTGGAAACTGGATACGATAGAAAAATACCTCTTTGGTTATTTGGTTTCTTATATTGAAAGAAAAATAATAAAGAAATGACTTTGCCTAAAACAAACCCTCTATAGTTTTTAGAAAAAATATTCTAAGTTCTTTTGTTTTATTTTTTAGTAGATAGTGGATTTTATTCTTCCCGAACCTTAATTTTAACAAATTGTATAACAGCAAACATATAGTATAAATACTTTTTGCAATCCGGTGCCAGTAATTTCAAATGGGTAGTAGCACTAACCACTTGGTTGTTTTAACAAGTTTATTTATTTAAAGCTCATAATTAGAATAAATATAGCTCAATAAATCAGGTAATGTGAGTTTTTTTGTCTATAAAGTGAGCTGTAATTAGTAGTAATTTCCATTATAATTATGGAAAGATTTTTTTTTCTTGTCGCTTTATAATAAAATTATCTCGTTAAATAGTTTCACCTTTAATTTGCATAAAATAAATGTAATTCATTTTAATTGCTAAAGTTTTTTAATTTAAAAGTTTAAATATACCTTGTATTATTAAATTAAAAGTATTAATATTGCCTTGTAATATTAAAGTAATATTTTCATATGTATCGATTTATTGATGAATATTTGTTGAAATGGAATAACGATAAAAGACGTAAGCCATTAATAATAAGAGGCGCTAGGCAAGTTGGCAAAACTTATTCAATTACAAATTTCGCAGCAAATAATTTTCAAAATTTTATAAAGATAGATTTTGAACGAGAGCCAAATTTGAAAAAAATTTTCGAAATTGATTTAAACCCAAAAAGGATTTGTAAAGAAATTGAACTTATTAAGAACATTAAAATTATTCAAGGAAAAACATTAGTTTTCTTTGATGAAATACAAGAATGTGATAAAGCAATAATGTCTTTACGATATTTTTATGAAGAGATGCCTAGTCTACATGTAATTGCAACAGGCTCTTTACTTGATTTTGCATTATCAAAAATTTCATTTCCAGTAGGAAGAATTCAATTTTATGAAATACACCCACTTGGTTTTCCTGAATTTCTTTTAGCTTGTGGTAAACAACAACTTTTTGAAGAAATTCTTAAAGAACCACATTTTTTATCAGAAACAGTCCATGATTTGTTGTTAAAAGAAGTAAAGAATTATTTTTTTGTAGGTGGAATGCCAGAAAGTGTAAAAACATTTTCTGAATCAGAATCTATAAAAGAATGCTCAGATGTACATTCCGAAATAATTAATTCATTACGAATGGATTTTGCTAAATATACTCCACAAGTAGATAAAAGCTGTTTAAATTCTGCATTAACGGAAATTGCAAGAAACGTTGGAAAGCAAACAAAGTATAGCACACTCTCATCAGAATTTAGTAACCCAACATTAAAAAAAGCATATCAGACCCTGCAAATGGCAAAAGTTATTAATCAAATTTGTGCTATAAATCCAATTGGATTTCCAGTACAAATTGCATCGAGCAAAATTTTTAAAACAAGTATGCTTGATGTTGGTTTAATGAATTTTCTCTGCGGTATTCAACATAATGAAGAATTTTTAAAAACAGATTTATTGTCTATCTATCGTGGAGCCTTAGCTGAGCAATTTGTAGCTCAAGAATTTGCTATAAACCAACAAAATAATGTTTATTACTGGGATAGACAAGCTAAAAGTAGTACTGCAGAAGTTGATTTTGTAATTCAAAAAAATACCAAATGGTATCCGGTTGAAGTAAAGAGCGGCAGTAGCGGTAGTTTAAGAAGTTTACACATGTATTTAAAGGAATATCCCAAGACTAAAGAAGCGTATGTGCTTTCTTCGCAACAATATTCAGAACTAAAAGAACAAAAACTTAAATTTATTCCAATTTACTTTTCGCATTCGTTAAGTAATCTAATTTAGTTTTCTGTTTTTTTTTTCTCTAAGTTTAATTCAAAAGAGATATCTAAAAAAAAAGGAATTATAAATCATGATTTTATTTCTCCCGAACCCAAGTAAGTGCATCTTATAAAAAATTTAGTGTTTTATTAAAAAAAGCAACCTATATAGTCACCCTTCGTCTTGCAGTGAATGCAAGACGAAGGGTGACTACCTTTTGCCGAGATTTTACTATATTTTTATGAAATAACATATAATTTGTCCAGTTTATTTGCGAAAAAACTGGACAAATTATATATCTTTGTTCTAAGAAACACATTATGAAAATCACTGATTATATAGAAGCTAAGATAGGTAGGCTTCCCAAAGGTTTTGTGTTCACCTATGATGATTTTATCACAGAGGTGAATAAGAAACAGGCAATTATTAAAGCTTTAAATAGAATGGTTGTTTCAGGTAAAATAGCGAAGTTGTCAAAGGGTAAGTATTATAAACCTGAAGCTACTGTATTTGGAGTTTTACATCCAAATCAATATCAGGTAGTAAAAGATTTAATTGAAAATGATGGAAAGATAATTGGATATCTTTCCGGTTACAGTATTTATAATCAATTGGGGTTAACAACTCAGGTAAGTAATACAATTCAGATTGGTAAAAATGAAATACGTAATTCATTTAAAAGAGAGCGTTACACGATTTCCTTTATAAAACAAAAGAATAATATTACAAAAGAAAACATTCCATTACTTCAAATTTTGGATTCTATTAGGTATATCAGAAAAATTCCTGATGCAAATGTGACTTCATCATGTAAACGGTTATTAGATATTCTAAATGAATTCTCAGAAGTAGATAAATCAACTCTGGTAAGATTATCATTAAAATATTCGCCGGTTTCAAGGGCGCTCTTAGGGGCATTATTAGATGAATTAGGCAATGAATTGCTAACAGAGTCATTAAAAAAATCATTAAACTCAATTACTGAATATAAATTAGGAATTAGTAAAATATTAACTTCTGCTGAAAAATGGAATATTAAATGAAGTTACATGAAAACAAACAACTATTTAGGCAATCTGTGCAGTTTACTGCACAGCAAATGAATATCCCCAATATTTATGTTGAAAAGGACTATTGGGTAATGTATGTTTTAAAAACCATCTTTAATGATCCTATAGGTGAGGAAACTATATTTAAAGGAGGTACTTCTTTATCAAAGTGTTTTAACTTGATAGGACGTTTTTCTGAGGATATTGATTTGGTTGTTATTAGACGAGAAGGAGAGCTAAATAATCAACTAACCAATAAAATAAGAAAAATAAGTAGATTGGTTGCTGATGCAATGCCTGAGGTTCATATAAATGGAGTAACTCAGAAGATGGGAATGAATAGAAAAACAGCCCATTCTTATGAAAAAGAGTTCCAGGGTAATTATGGACAAGTTAGAGATGTAATTATAGTTGAGGCTACTTGGTTGGGTTATTTCGAGCCTTATGCAACCAAAACAATAAGCTCTTTTATTTATGAAATGATGCTAAAAACAAGCCAACAAGCAATGGCAGAAGAATACGAATTGCTGCCATTTGATGTGTTGGTTCTAGATCCAAAAAGAACATTGTGCGAAAAAATAATGAGTCTAGTTCGTTTTTCATATTCTGAAGAACCTATTGAGGAGTTAAAGAAAAAAATACGACATACTTATGATTTGAATCAGTTGTTACAAAATAGTGAATTATTCAATTTTTTAAATTCAAAGGCTTTCGAAGAAATGCTTTTAAAGGTTGCAAATGATGATACAGTAAGTTATAGAAATAATAATAATTGGCTTCAATATCATCCGAATAATGCCAAAATATTTACAGATGTTAAAGAAGTTTGGAATGTGTTAAAAGTAACATACAATGGAGATTTTAGGAAACTTGTTTTTGGCGATTTTCCTAAAGATGAAAAAATATTGGAAACACTTTTAAGCATCAAAAACCGACTTGCTTTGATTGAATGGGTTATTAATTTTGATAACAAATCATAAAATTCTCGAAATAGTAATTATAGTATACTTTATTTTATTTAAATAAATTGAGATTTTAGTTTATTTTAAACATGTATTTATGACTTTATTCCTCCCGAACCTAAATTATAACAAATAATCCTTCAAATTAATATTTAAACACCAAAATTACTTGGTAGCTTAATTGGTAACCAAGCTTTTTTTGATGCGCAAGGTGGTCTGATAGCTCCCGAACCTATTTGGATTTAATTCTCACAGTTTCTTGCTTATAAGAAGAGTAACTGAAAATTTTTAGATGTCTAGGTTGTAAAACGCACTCAAATTGACCACCCTCTGCCGATTTAAATTGACCAGGGGTTGCCGATTCAAAATGACCACCTGTTGCCGATTCAAATTGACCACCCTCTGCCGATCCAAAATGACCACCCCATTCCAATCCAAATTGACCACCTGCCAAAATCATTAAAAATTACTTTTTTGTTCTGTTAATTTATATTCAAATATACTTACTTTTTATTCTTTGTTAATACTTTTTTTCTTTCTCATTGATTCGCCGTGTAATTCAATTCGGTGAGATTGATGTATTAGTCTGTCTAAAACAGCATCTGCTATTGTCTTTTCGCCAATAATATCATACCAGCCTTTTACTGGGATTTGCGATGTAACAATGATAGAACCATTGTTATGCCTATCTTCAATGATTTCTAAAAGCGTAATTCTATTCTGACTATCAAGCGCCTGTAGCCCAAAATCGTCAAGTATTATTACATCATGTTTTTCGATTTTAGCAAGTTCGCGTAAATAAGATCCATCTGCTTTTGCCATTTTTAGTTTTGCAAACAACTTTGAAGTGTTAAAATAACTCACTTTATTACCTTGTATGCATGCTTGGTAACCCAATGCTGTGGCTAAATAGCTTTTACCAACACCAGTGCTTCCTGTTATTAAAATGTTTTCGTTTTTCTCTACAAATTCGCACTCTGCAAGGCGTAATACTAAGTTTCTTTCAATGTTGCGTGAGTCATCAAAGTTTATGCTTTCAATGCTAGCTTTGTAATGGAACTTAGCATTTTTTATAGTTCGCTCTATGCGCCTATTCTGCCTTTCATCCCATTCAGCATCAATAATCATTGATACAAATTGGTCGAGTGTAAAATGGTCTGTTTTTCCGCTTTCGATAGCTGTCTGGAAAGCAGTCTGCATCCCATAAAGCTTCATTTGTTTCATTTTTGTTACTGTAGTTTCATTCATGTTTTTTTGATTTTAATTGTAATAATTATTTCCTCGTATGTTACCATGTATTGGTAGGTCTTGATCTTCTTCAGGTTCATTTGTTATGCTATCTAAGTTGTTTTCTAAGATATTTTGTATGGTTTTAAAGTTGTAAATTTTATAATCCAGAGCTCGTTTACACGCATTTATTAATCGTTCTTTGCCAACTTTCTTTTCGTATGAAAGTATTCCCAGACAGCTTTTAAATGCCTGTTCTGGATGGTTCCGGTGCTCTATTACTTGTATTATAAATTCACCAACAGAAGCATCTATTTTATTGCCCCATGAGATAAATCGCGGAGCACTCCATTCTGCTACAAATTGGTGTGTGCTTGCTAAATGTTCTGCAACTGTTGTGTATAAATGTGGCTTGTAATTTCTAGCATGTGTCGCTATTCTGTTGTATTTATAATAAAATTCAACAGTGGATTTTGTGTACAATATTTTGACTTTCTTTTTTATATATTGATAAGGAACACTGTAACAATGCTTGTCTTCCGATAATTGAGCATGTCCATTTTGCATTACCGTAACAAATGACTGATATCGTATTTCAAAACGATTTACTGGCAATGGTAATAGTTTTGATTTCTCGTCTTCGTTAAATAGCTCAAGGCGTGAATAAGGCCTTCCTGTAAGCTTTCTGTTGTTATGAGAATCGAGTAAATCCCAGATTCTTTCATTTAAATTTTCTAGACTAAAAAACTGTTCTTCGTTTATATCCGCATATATTCTGCGATATAATATTTTTACAGCTCCTTCTACCAATGATTTATCTCGCGGTTTATAAGCTCTTGCTGGTAAAATTGCCGTTTCGTAGTGTTCCGCTAAATCGGCTAAAGTTTCATTTATGGTTGGTTCAAAACGACTGCTTTTTATTACTGCCGATTTTAAATTGTCAGGAACTATAGCTGCTGGAACGCCTCCAAAGAAACACATTGCATTTTCTACCGATGCTACAAAATCTTCTTTCTGCTGGCTTAAAGATGCTTCTGCGTAGGTATATTGGCTTGCACCTAAGATTGCAACAAAAAACTGTAAGACTTTTATTTCTCCTGTTTCTTTATCGATAATAGATAGAGTTTTGCCAGCATAATCAACGTACATCTTATCTCCGGCCTTATGATTCATGTGCATTACCGGATTTACATTATTGCTCCATTTGTTATAATAATTCCTGAACTGAGAGTTCTGATAACCATCTGGATGTTCTGATATATACTTCTCCCACATACGATAAGAGGTTGCGCCAACTTTTTTAAGCTCTCGTTCCATCTGTGGAAAAAAATCAAAAAGTTGCTGTTGTTTTGGACTGATTGCTTCTAAAGTAGAATGTGTAAATAATAACTCTAACTCCGTATCAGTCTTTAAGCTAATGTCAGCAAAGGATAGCTCTAGCAATTCAAATAAAGAAATATATTTCTTTACCGTATTTCTTGAAAGAGATAAGTGTTTACTTATAAACAATTTACCTTTTTTGTTGCAATGCAACTTAATTACTTTTCTAATCTTACTCATGTCTGTTATTTTATTTGCCATAATTCGTTTTTTAAGGAACGAATGTATGGGTCTAACAGAACAAAAAAACAGTAATTTTTAGGTGGTCATTTTGAATCGGCAAGGGGTGGTCATTTTGAATCGGCAACCCCTGGTCAATTTGAATCGGCAGAGGGTGGTCAATTTGGATTGCGTTGGGTGGTCAATTTAAATTGGTATTGGGTGGTCAATTTGAGTGTTTTTTCCA
>CAILUD010000185.1 GCA_903837285.1 uncultured Bacteroidota bacterium
ATAAATAACTAATATTTTACAGCTGTATTTAATCATGACTTAAAGTATCTAAACGGAGATTAATTAAATTAAAAGCCATTTATTATCAGTTCTTTATAGCATTTATATCAATAATAACTTTAATTAAATCAATTCATTAAACTTATTAATTTACAGCTATTAAGCAATTTTAGTATTATTTTACAATTACTCACTAATTACAATTGTAAATAGCGTAAAAGTTACATCTGTAATTAAATTTAATATTACATTTGTAACTCGTAAAAACGACTAAAATATGAAAGATAGAATTGCAAAATTTTTAAAGGCAGAGAACATCTCGTCATCAAAATTTGCTGACGAGATAGGAGTTCAGCGTTCAAGTATTTCTCATATAATTGCCGGCAGAAATAATCCGAGTTTAGAGCTTATTCAAAAAATGCTTAACCGATTTGATAAAATAAATCCCGACTGGTTAATTTTGGGAAAAGGAGAAATGTATAGACCCGGTAAAGGAATTCCTAGTTTATTTGACCAAGGATTTGCAGAAACACCGGTTACAAATCAAATATTAAAACCTAAAGAAGTTGAGGAGCCTATAAAAGTTGAACAAAAGACTGAAAATAAAATAGATAACACCATATTTTCAAATGAGCCAGAAATATCAAATCTAGCAAAAAATAAAAGAATTGAAAAAATGATTATACTTTATAATGATGGTACTTTTGATAATTACTCACCTTCAATTTAATTTCATATAGTCCACATTAGGACTGTTTATTCCTGTTTCGTGAGGACACGAACCAGACGATATTTATTTATTAACAGTTCACAAGGTATTTTTAAACCAAAATTAAGAATCTATATATTTCTTTTACCTTTGCTCTTGTTCATTTTTAATTGAAAATTCATATAATGAAGAAATATATTCAGGATTTGCAAGTAGTTAATAAAATGATTCTTTCAAAAGAATATTATTTACTTGAACTATCCTCAAATCAACCGTTACCAGAGGTTTTGCCCGGACAATTTGCTGAAGTAGAAATAACAGGATCTGATACTACATTTTTACGTCGTCCACTTTCTGTGCATGATGTTGATTATGATAAAAACACTATCAGTTTTTTAGTTCAGATAGTTGGTAAAGCGACTAAACATCTTGCAAATATTGAAGTTGGAAAAACTTTAAATGTAATTTTTCCATTAGGAAAAGGTTTCGAATTAATTAATAATTCAGAAAATGCATTATTAATAGGTGGTGGATGTGGAATAGCACCATTACTTTATCTTGCACGACACCTGAAAAAACAAGGAGTAAAAGTTTCTACATTAATAGGTGTAAGAAGATCTTCGCAATTAATAGAGCTTGATAATTATAAAAAATATGGTGAGGTATTAATTACTACCGAAGATGGAAGCGAAGGAACAAAAGGATATGTAGTTAATCACCCAGTTTTTGAAAATTTAAAACAATTTAAAAAGATTTATACTTGCGGTCCGGAAGTTATGATGAAAGCCATAGCTAAAAGAGCGAATGAAGCTGGAGTTGATTGTGAAGTCAGTCTCGAAAACATGATGGCTTGCGGAATTGGTGCCTGTTTGTGCTGTGTTACCGAAACAACCGAAGGAAATAAATGTGTTTGTACTGAAGGACCTGTATTTAATATTCATAATTTAAAATGGCAGATTTAAAAGTAAATATTGGCAGACTTGAACTAAAAAACCCAGTTCTAACTGCCTCCGGAACATTTGGTTATGGTGAAGAATTTGCAGATTTTATCGATCTTAACCGATTGGGTGGAATTATAGTAAAGGGCACAACACTTCATCATCGTGAAGGAAATGCATACCCTCGTATGGCCGAAACACCATCAGGAATGCTTAATGCTGTTGGATTACAAAATAAAGGTGTTGATTATTTTATCGAACATATTTACCCTAGAATTAAACATTACGATTCAGCAATTATAGTTAATGTTTCTGGTTCTATTGTTGAAGATTATGTTGCTACAGCTGAAAAATTAGCTTCATTAGATAAAATTCCCGCAATAGAATTAAATATAAGTTGTCCGAATGTAAAGGAAGGTGGGATGGCTTTCGGAACTTCTTGTCCGGGTGCTAAAAGTGTAATCTCTGCTGTCAGAAAAGTTTATCCCGGATCGTTAATGGTAAAACTTTCGCCTAATGTTACCAATATAGTTGATATCGCAAAAGTTGCTGAAGATGAAGGAGCAGATTCTGTATCTTTAATCAACACATTGTTAGGAATGGCTGTTAATGCTGAAACCCGTCGTCCAGTTTTATCTACTATTACAGGCGGCTTATCTGGGCCAGCAATAAAACCGGTTGCACTAAGAATGGTTTGGCAAGTATATAATGCAGTTAAAATTCCAATTATAGGATTAGGAGGAATTATGAATGCAACAGATGCCATTGAATTCTTTTTAGCCGGTGCTACTGCAATACAAATTGGTACTGCAAATTTTATCGATCCTCAGGTTACCATAAAGGTAATTGATGGGGTTAATGAGTATTTGGATCGTCATAATATAAAGTCAGTGAAAGAACTTACAGGCTCTTTAATTGTATAATGCCACAAAGCCTATAGTAGCTGATATTTCTTAACTTTCTTATGTTGATAAGTTCGCAAACGGACTTATTAACAGATAATTTTCTTGTATGTTACAGACATTCAGTTGTTAGCTGCACGTTATTAACAAGTATTTATTGTTAAAGTGTAGAATGTCAGTTATATAATTTAATCTTTTTAGTTTTCTTTGCGTATTAATAATTAAGAAGCAATGAGCTATAACAATTTAACACAAAAGCTATGAAAACAAATAATAGCACTACGTTAAAGAAGTTTTCGAAAACCAGCTTTTTCATTTTTACAATCATTTTATTTAGTTTCCCTTTTAGTTCTTTTTGTCAGAAATCACTGGTTTTTGAACAGAATATTCCAATTGAATCTAGTAAAAAGAAAAAGGCTTTGAAAGATGTTACCGAATGGGCTACAACTCAAAATCTTTTTAAATTAAAAACTGCTAATTCTGTTGATACTATTGTTGGCGAAGGTTATTTTGAGTTTATTAATCCAGTTAAGTATGAAAGTTCACCTACTTATTCAAGAATGTATAGTTCTCAAACAAATGGAAGAATTGATTACAAAGTGTATATTGTTATAAAAGACAATGAAATGAACTTTTCAGTTAGGAATTTTAAACACAATCCTTCTGCAAAGGGTGAACGGATTGATTTTGGAATTTTAAATTCATTAAACCAGGCTCCAGAGGCATTAAAAACCGATTATGATGCTGTTTGGTGTGACAATGTTTGGGAAGCGATGAAAAAAATGGCTGCAGAAAATTCTCAAAGATTTTTTGATCAAATTCCAGCTAGTCTTGTTACATCCAGATAAAACTGACAATTCTTACATTTTTATCCGTAAATCTTAACTATTTTTGCGATTAATTTTATAATAAATTATCGTTTTATATACATAATTTCTAATGAAAAAATTATTGTTTTTAATTCTCCCTTTGTTTTTATTTATAATTCCAATTGGAGCTTTTGCTGAAGGAAATTCAATCCCTGCAATTGGAGGTATTAGATTAGAGTTTATTTTATTTGCTTTAACACTTGTGGGTGTTGCATTGTTTCACAAACAAACATTCTGGGTAGCAATTATTGGATTAATTTCAATTTTTACATTTAAATTTATTTTCGATCCTGAATTTAATATTATCCATCATCTTATTGGTGAAAATTCAATGATTGATCAACTTACAGATAAAAGCTTAAGACAAGGTGAGTGGTCAACAATAGTTAATTTATTAGGCTTATTGTTAGGGTTTGCGCTTTTAGCTAAAATATTTGAAGAATCAGGTGTTCCGGATATAATTCCAAAATATTTACCAAATGGCTGGAAAGGCGGATTTGTACTTCTGGTTCTTGTTTTTATTATTTCTTCCTTTTTAGACAACATAGCTGCAGCAATGATTGGCGGTACAATAGCTTTAGTAGTTTTTAAACATAAAGTACATATAGGATATATTGCTGCAATTGTTGCAGCTAGTAATGCAGGAGGTTCTGGCAGTGTGGTTGGTGATACAACAACAACAATGATGTGGATTGATGGTGTTAGCCCGATTAATGTTTTACACGCTTATGTTGCGGCTGGAGTTGCCTTAATTATTATTGCATGGTTTGGTTCTAAACAACAGGATAAATATCAAAGAATAACAGCAAATGCAATTGCAGGAGCAAAAGTTGATTGGGGTAAATTATTTATTGTGTTATTAATACTAATTGGAGCAATTTTATCGAATTTTTTATATGATATGCCCGCATTAGGAGTATGGATTGCAATTATTATAGGTGCTTTTATTAGAAAAACACCATGGGGAGAAATTCCTGGTGCAATTAAAGGTACAGTATTTTTATTATGTTTAGTAACTGCCGCTTCATTAATGCCAGTTAATGATTTGCCACCAGCATCATGGCTTACTGCATTCATTCTTGGTTTTGTATCTGCTGTTTTTGATAATATTCCACTTACTAAGCTATGTTTAGAACAAGGTTGTTACGATTGGGGAATGTTAGCTTATACAGTTGGATTTGGAGGTTCAATGATTTGGTTTGGTTCGTCGGCCGGAGTTGCAATTACCAATAAATTTACAGAAGCTAGAAACGTTTTTCAATGGATTACTAAGGGTTGGTATGTAATACTTGCATATATTGTAGGCTTTTTTGTGCTTTATTTAACTATGGGATGGGAACCTGCTGATAATAAAAAAGTAAAAGTTGCTACTGATTGTAATTGTGTTGACAAAGTTGAATTATCACAAAAACAGCCATTAATTGAAAATGTGAATTTTACTTCAATGGGCGAGGCAGAAAATAAATAGCTAAAAATAAAACTAAAAAAAATCTATAAGATACTACTAACTGTTGGAGATAACTCCAACAAGAGCGAAAAAAGATAAAATCGTAATTAACCACTAAAATATATAGCGGTTAATAATAAATTAAGGGACACTATCTCTTAAAGTGTGTAAACTAAAAAGTTTCTGAAATCAATATTTTATTCTGTTTTCAAAAATAAGTAAAAATTGGTTTAAAATAATACCCCATTTCCAAATTGGTTGCGACCATTTTTTAGTTGCTTCTCTAAT
>CAILUD010000186.1 GCA_903837285.1 uncultured Bacteroidota bacterium
TATAAATTAAAAATTTTACAAATGGCAGATACAATCAATTAAGTAAATTTATATAAAAACTATTTAAAAACATATTTTTCTGTAAATAAAAAAGCGACCCGAAAGTCGCTTTTAAAAATTAGTTGTAAATTTTCTATAAACTAATAAACAATAAGTTTTTCGATTTTTTCTCCTAATGATGTTATAATTTTTGTAATATAAACTCCAGTTGAAAGACCTTTTAAATCAATCTTCCTAAGATTTGTAGCTTCATTTGAAACAACAACTTTTTGTTGTTTACCAAACATATCATACACTTCAATACTAACTTCTTTATTTCCTATGCTTGTAATATCAACATAAGCTGATTCTGATGCTGGGTTAGGGAATAAATTTATCATTTGAACTTCAGGCACTACGCTTAATCCTGTTAAAGTAGTATTAATATTAATATCATCTACCATAAATATAAATGCATCATTTGACACACAATTAATACCAATATGTACCTGCTGATTGTTATAAGATGATAAAGAATAAGTTTTTTGAGTCCATGTTATTGGAGCTTCTTCATATCCAGATGCACCTCCGGTTGAAATAATTGTAAAACTAGCTGGAGAATTATTTGTAGTTGAAACTCCAACCTTATATCTCTCTAATCCCCATTGGTTTGTGTATGTCTTAACCCACATGGTAAAAGTACTTCCTGTTCCAAGCTGTACTTTTGGAGAAATTAACCAGTCGTTATTTGGAGCCGAAGCTGTTAGTGCGTTCATACATGCACCAAATCTTAAACCAGCATGTGGTTGAAGTTCTGCATCAGTACTTAAAGTTGGAACGGTTGAAGCAGGGTTAAAAGCAAGATATGCCATAGCTTCGCCAGAATGATTGAAAACATAAGAATTTGCACTTGCATCTTCTATTCCGTATGTTAATCCTAAATCAACATCATTTACTGTCCATGGGCTGAATGTAATATCAAAATCAGCATTACACTCAAAATTAAGATTATATCCAGAAGTACCACAACTTGTTACTGTAATATAACTAGTTTTTGTTAAAGTATTTGTAGGAGTTCCAACTGTTAAAGTTGCATTATAAACACCTGCAGTATTATATGTAACAGTAACTGGCCCTGCGCTTGTTGATGTAGCAGGAGTTCCGCCAGGGAAAGACCAACTATAAGAGGCAATTGTACCAGTTGATTGACTTGAATAAGTAACTGTACCACCAACATTTACAGCTGTAGGAGTTCCGGTAAAAGCAGCGACAGGGGCTGTTGAACCACCAGTACAAGCATTAGATAGACTTAAATTATATAGCGGACCGCCAGCCTGAAAACATGCTTGAATTCTGGTTTTCTGTCCAGGAGTAAAATTGGTATAGGCAACATCATCAACATAATCCATAAAATTCATGAACATTACACCAGGAGATGTTGTTGAACAAGCATCATACAACGGACTTGAAGGTGTACCATAATTTTCCTGATCTTGAGGTGGGGTATCCGAAATTAGATCATCAGGTGAACAACCAGCAGCATCAGCCCAAATATGTTTTAAATTAAAACAATGGCCAATTTCGTGAGTAGTTGTACCACCTAAATTAAAAGGTGCAGATGCTCCAGTAACTCCAACATACTGATAATGGCAAACCAAACCATACTCATTGCTTAAAGGAGCAGTTGGATAAAGAGCATATCCACATAAACCACCACCTAAATTACAAACCCAAATATTAAGATATCTATTTGCATCCCAAGAATCTAGACCGCCTTGAGATGTATGTTTAATTGTAGAAGAAGTTCCCCATGTTTGACTTGTAGCAAGAATTTTCTTTTCAATACCATTTGTTGCACCACCAGTTGGATTAACAGCTGCAAGACAAAATTGAAGTTCTGTATTTGATTTTAATGTTGAAGAAAAGGCACCCATTGAATGCGTATTTAAACCAGCATAATCCCTATTTAAAACTGTCATTTGCTCTGTAATTCTTGAATCAGGAAAAGAAGTAAACTGAGCGCTAGTTAATACTACGTGAAAAACAACAGGGATTGTTACTACTGCCTTAGAAGAAAGACCATTAGGATTCTCTGAAACAAATTTATTTACAAGACTTTCCAATTCATTATAACTTTGGGCATATTCAGAATCTGTATTCATCTTCTGTTGATGAATATCATCTGTTGCACAAATACGTATGGTCGGTAAAGATTTATTTTTTTGAGCCATAAGTCCAACAGTTAGAAGGACTAACATTAAAATCGTAAATAGTTTTTTCATAAATTTTTGTTTTTTTGATTATATCTTAGACAAAGGTTTGTATTCTTTAGTTGCATAAAAGTATTTAAAAGTTTAAAAAAAGTGCTATAATTTTAAAAAAAAATATCATTTTTTATAACAAAGTTATTTAGTGTAATAATTGAAATTATATCTATTTTTGAAAAAGAAAAGTAAGATTTATCATGAAAAAGTCATTTTATTATTTCCTTATATTATCAAACTTATTATTATTCTCATGCTCACCTTCGTCAGAAGATGCAATAAAATATAACGATTCAATGATTGAAGAGCAATTAAAAATAGTTTCGCTTTTTGATTCTTTAAATTATTGTTTAGACCATAATATTTCGCAACAATTATTACCTATTCAAAAAAAACTTATAAATCAAATTGAAGAATCATCAAAAAAAATCAACAAATTTGAAGATTTTGATAAAAACGATAATTATAAAAAAAATATTGAAGAATTATTTAACGTATATAATGACATTGCTAACAATGAGTACAATAAAATAATAAACATATACCTCCTACCCGATTCACTATATACTAATGAAGAAGAAATAAAACTAAATAAATTTTGGGATAGCGCTTTTAATAAAGTTCAAAACCAACTAATAGAATTTAACAAATTTCAAGAAGATTTTTCGAAGAAGTATAATTTCAAATTAGAATAAGCAAAACCAAAATATTTTTATTCTACACCATCTTATTTAAAAATGAAGAAAGACGAAGCCAAAAAGAGAATTGATTTATTGCGCAATCAATTAACTATTCATAACAACAATTATTACGTACTTAATAAACCTACAATTTCCGATTTTGAGTATGATATTTTAATGAACGATTTAGTTCAACTCGAAAAATTATTTCCTGAACTTATTGATATTTCTTCACCTAGCCAGAAGGTTGGAAGCGATATTGTAAAAGGATTTGAGCAATTCACTCATGAGTATCCGATGCTTTCATTAGGTAATACATATTCAACTGAAGATTTAAAAGCATTTTTTAGCAGAACTGAAAAATTACTTGGTTTTTTTCCAGAATATGCTTGCGAACTTAAATTTGATGGGGCTTCAATAAGTTTGATATACGAAAATGGTATTCTAAAAAAAGCATTAACACGTGGCGATGGAACAATTGGAGATAATGTTATATCAAACATTAATACAATTAAATCTATTCCGAAAAGAATAATTGCTAACAATATACCAGAACATTTTGTTATTCGAGGTGAAGTAATGATGACGAGAGATGTTTTCGAAAGGTTAAATAACGAAAAAGAAAATGCAGGCGAACAAGCATTTGCAAACCCTAGAAATGCAGCTGCAGGCACATTAAAAACTTTAGATTCTTCAATTGTTTTAAACAGGCAACTAGAATGTTATTTATATTTTTTATTAGGTGATAACATACCATACAACAGTCATTTCGAAAATTTAAAAATCGCAAAATCATGGGGATTCAATGTTCCGGAATACATTAAATTATGTAACTCAGAAAATGAAATTTTCGATTTTATAAATCATTGGGAAAACGAAAGACATAATTTAAAGTTTGATATTGACGGCATTGTAATTAAGGTGAATTCTATTGCTCAACAAGAAGAATTAGGTTTTACCGCAAAAAGTCCAAGATGGGCTATAGCATACAAATTTCAGGCTGAACAAGTAAAAACAAAACTTTTATCCATTGCATTTCAGGTTGGAAGAACAGGAATTATTACTCCTGTTGCCAATCTTGAACCAGTTTTATTAGCCGGTACAACAGTAAAACGTGCAACTTTGCACAATGCCGATCAAATTGAAATGCTTGGAATTCACATTGGCGATACAGTATTAATAGAAAAAGGCGGAGAAATTATTCCCAAAATTATTTCAGTTGATTTAAATTTAAGAGATAAAAACTCAATCGCATTTAAATTTATTGAAAACTGTCCGGAATGTAATTCAAAATTAATTAGAAATGAAAATGAAGCAGGCCATTTTTGTTTAAATGAAAATTGCCCACCACAAATAAAAGGGAAAATAGAACATTTTATTTCGCGTAAAGCAATGAATATTGATGGGTTAGGCGAAGAAACGGTTGATTTGCTTTATCAAAATGGATTAATAAAATCAGTAGCCGACATTTATAAAATACAAAAAGAACAGATTTTAAACCTCGACAGATTTGCTGAAAAGTCTGCAGAAAATATGCTTGCCGGTATCGAAAAATCAAAAGAAATTCCGTTTCAAAAAGTATTATTTGCTCTTGGAATCAGGTTTGTTGGCGAAACAGTAGCAAGAAAACTGGCAATACACTTTAAAAATATTGATGCACTTATTAATAGCACAACCGAAGATCTTTTAAAAGTTGATGAAGTAGGCGATAAAATTGCATCAAGTGTAATTACATATTTTCAAAACCCTGATAGCATTGATTTAATTAATAAATTAAAAGCTGCAGGAATTCAATTTTCAGAAAATCTCGAAAATCAAATTCAATACCCTGCTTTACTTTCGGGAAAAAGTATTGTTGTTACAGGTAGTTTCGAAAAACCATTTGACAGAAAAAAACTTGAAGAACTGGTTTTTAATTATGGAGGTAAACTTGTAAAATCAGTTTCAAAAAGCACTACGTTTATTGTTGCCGGAGAAAAACCAGGTCCTGATAAAATTGAAAAGGCTGAAAAATTAAATGTACAGATAATTTCTGCAACAGATTTTTTAAAACTTATAAACCTAACAGGTTTTTAAAACCTGTTAGGTTTTTATTAAAAAAGCTGCTCGTTTGAGCAGCTTTTTTAAAACATTTTAATATCGGTTTCTTTTTCTGTATTTAGTATGTAACAGATGATGTGATTTTTCACCAAGTGGAACCTTTAGGTATTCAGCATAAATCTGAGCTACCTCAGGATTTTCGTGCGACATACGAATTGGTTTACCCATATCTTCAGCATAAATTGCATCAATACGTTTTTGTCTTATTTCATTTGTAGTTGGAATAGGTTGACCACCGCCACCGATACAACCACCTGGACAAGCCATAATTTCGATAAAATGATAAGGAGAAGTTCCTGCTGCAATTTGATCCATTATTATACGAGCATTTTTTAAACCATGTGCAATAGCAACTTTTGCTTCAACTCCTTCTAAGAATGAATACTCAGGCAAACAATTTTCAAATTTAACACTAGCAGCTTTAATACCTTCTAATCCGCGAACCGGAGTAATATTAAGATGTTCAAATGGAACATTTCTACCAGTAATTAAGAAATAGACTGTACGTAATGCAGCTTCCATAACACCACCAGTTGCACCGAATATTACAGCAGCACCAGTTGATTCACCCATTATTTTATCAAAATCATCATCTTCTAAATCCTGGAAGTTTAATCCTGATTGTTTAATCATATAACCAAGTTCGCGAGTTGTTAAACCTGCATCTACATCTTGGTAACCACTATCACGCATTTCTGGGCGATTAGCTTCAAATTTCTTAGCAGCACAAGGCATACCAGCAACACTTACAATATTTGCAGGATCGATTCCTTTTTTCTCTGCATAATATGTTTTTGCTAAAGCACCAAACATTTGTTGTGGTGATTTGCATGATGAAAGATGTCCTAAATGCTCAGGATACATATGTTCAATAAATTTAATCCATCCTGGTGAGCATGATGTTATCATAGGAAGTGATACTGGTTTTTTATGAACCAATGCATCTTTTAATCTACCTAATAATTCTGTTCCTTCTTCAATAATAGTTAAATCGGCAGTAAAATCGGTATCTAATACTGAATTAAATCCCATTTTTTTCAATGCTGTAACCATTTTACCAGTTACTCTTGTACCAACTGGATATCCTAACATTTCGCCTAAAGCAACACGTACAGCTGGAGCTGTGTTAATAATTACATGCTTTTCTGGATTATCAATTGCAGCCCATATTTCATCGTAATATCTTCTTTCGGTTAATGCACCTGTTGGGCAATGTGTTATACACTGTCCACAATTAGTACAAACTATTTCGTTCATTGGTAAATGCATGAAAGTAGAAATTTTCATATCTTTTCCTCTTTCAGTAACAGCAAGTGCATTTACATGTTGAATATCTGCACATGTTCTAACACAACGCTGACAACGAATACATTTACTGTTATCTTTTTCAACTGACCATGATGCTTTATCAATTTCGCAATCATCTTTTTTCAATACACTCATGTAAATTGAATTATCCACATTATACTCTGCAGATAAAATTTGCAATTCACAGTTTGTACTTCTGTAACAAGTGGTACATTGAGTATTATGTTCAGAAACTAAAAGAGCCATAATATCTTTTCTTGCTCTTCTGATTTTTGGTGACGATGTTAAAATTGTCATTCCGTTATCAGCAGGAGTTGCACAAGAAGCTGTTAAAGTTTGCTTTCCTACTTGTTCCACAACACAAATTCTGCAATTACCTGCCACACATAAATCTTCGTGATGGCAAAGTGTTGGAATTTTTATGTTTATTTGTTTTGCGGCATCTAAAATCGAGGTTCCGTGTTCAACAGTAACCTGATGTCCGTCTATTGTTAAAGTTATTTTATTAGCCATTTTTGTTTATTTTTTCAGTTTTAAATTAAAAAATCATTTCTTCTCTAAAATTTGTTACAATTGAAGAGAACGAATTTGTTACTGACTGTCCGAGTCCGCATTTTGAAGTTAATCTCATCGATTCGGAAAGTTTTAATAACTGATCTAAATATTCAGCAGGTTTTTCGCCTTTTTTAACAGCTTCAATTCCTTTTAATAATTGCTGACATCCGATTCTGCAAGGTGTACATTGGCCACATGATTCTTCAGCATAAAAATCTAAATAATTATGTAACACTCTGTACATAGAACGGGAACTATTGAAAATCATGGTTGAACCTCCTGTTGTATTTCCATCTCCGATAATTGCTTTTGCAAAATCTTTTCTTGGAACACAGAATCCAGCTACTCCACCAACCTGAACAGCTTTTGTATCACCATCACCAAATTCTGAAACAAAAGATTCAACACTCATTCCAAGTTCTAATTCAAATACACCTTCTTTTGGTGAATCGCCAGAAATAGAGAATAATTTTGAACCTCTTTGATCGGAAGTACCGAATTTTTTATATTCAATTGCACCAATTCTACATACCATAGATGCAGAAGCAAATGTTTCAACATTATTCACAACTGTTGGTTTTCCTAGGAAACCATTCTGAATTGGATATGGTGGTTTATTTCTTGGTTCACCTCTTTTACCTTCCATAGATTCGATAAGAGCAGTTTCTTCACCACACACATATGCACCTGCTCCTAAAAAAATCTGAAGATTAAAATTTAATCCAACTTCTTTTGAATGATGTGTAAAAATATCTATTTCTTTTTGAAGTTCGGTTACAAGATATTTATACTCTCTTCTTAAATAAATAAAACCTTGTGTTGAACCAGTAACCCAAGCACAAATTGCCATTCCAGAAATAACTTTTCTTGGAACCGACATTAAAAGTTTTCTATCTTTAAATGTTCCTGGTTCGCCTTCGTCGGCATTACAAATAACATATTTCACACTACCTTTTTGTTCTGCAGCAAATTTCCATTTCATTCCTGTTGGAAATCCTGCACCGCCTCTACCACGTAGTCCAGAACTAATTAATTCTGCAATTACTTCTTCTTTTGAACGCTTCATCGTATCTTTTAAAATCTGATAAGGCGCAACAGAATATGGGCTAAAAATAATATCTACTTTTTTTGGTTTTTGTGTCATTTTAATTGTCCTCCAGTTTAAATTAAATTTCGTTTCTTAAATACCTGTCTAAAATTTCGCGAATTTTTGCAGGTGTTAATTTTACAAAATAATCATCGTTAATAAGCATTGCAGGTCCTTCTTCGCAAAGTCCTAGACAATTTGTTTCTAAAAAAGAGAACTTTTTATCCTGAGTAGTTTCTCCTAATTTAATTTTCAATACACTCTCAATTGTTGAAAGAATTTCTTCTTTACCTTTCATGTCACAAGTCATCGACTTGCAAACTCTAATAACATACTGACCTCTTTCTTTAGTATCAAGAAATGAGAAGAAAGATGCTGTTCCATATACTTCCGCTGCGGAAATATCGAGAACTTTTGCTACTTCAAGCATTGACTCTTTTGAAAGATAATTTTCTTTTTCAACGATGCCCTGAAGAATCGGAAGCAAACTTCTACGTTCAACTCCGTGCTTTGTAGATAAAGCATTGATTAGCTCTTTTGTATCTGCCATTTTTTTAACGTATTTAAATAATTAAGAATTTATTTTTAATTAAGAATTTCCTTTGCTATTAAAAGGAAACAAATTTGGAGATATAATAATTTTCAATGTCTGATATTTGACATTACAAATAATGTTTAATATCACAATTACTGCATTACAAATAATATTAAAAATATGATATTTATTACCTTTAACACTTTACCTTTTCATAGCCTTAAGAATGTGCCTTTTACCTATTGGCCCGGCTATGCGAACAACCTCAAAACCAGCATTACGTAATGATCGTTTAACATCTCCTTTTGCAGAATATGTTGTTAAAAATCCATTTGTTTTAAGGTTATAAAACATTTTAGTAAATATTTCAGTGGTCCATAATTCAGGTTGAGTATTTGGACTAAAAGCATCAAAATAAATTATATCGTATAATTCTTCAGAATGAAATTCAAGTAAATCAATTTTTATTTTTTTAAGATAAAAATTATCAGCAACATCACGTTCAATACCCCATTCGATATTTGATATTTTTTCAAATAAATCAGATGTAATGTTTAATTGTGTTGAATAATTAAGTAATGATATATGTTCATTATTCAATGGAAATTTCTCGATAGTATGATATATTACCTCCTGATTTACTCCTTTATTTAATACTGTGAGAAAACAATTTAATCCTGTTCCAAAGCCTATTTCAAGAATTTTAATTTTATCAGAATCAATTAGTTTTAATCCATTTTTAATATAAACATGCATCGATTCGGCTATTGCGCCATGAGTAGAATGAAAGTTTTCTTTAAAATGTAAATCAAAAACTGACGAGGAACCATCAGAAGTTTTAATTACCTTAAATTTATCGGTATTCATGGATTAAAATGCAAATCGCTAAAGTATTTCTTTTTTCTAAAAAAGAAATCCATAACAATACTGCCATTATATATAGTAGAATGTTCTTTAATTTTCATCTCTTTTAAATTCTGAATTCGTTTTTGTTTAAATTTATTAATTGAGATATAAAAATTAATATGAGCTCTAAATACTGCCCAGAAATTGCGGAATTCTAAACTAAATAAAAACTTAATTGCCGCTACTCCATCTAAAACCATTCTTATAAAAATAACATTAAATACCTTTTCAGCTGGCAAATTTTTATAAAGTAGAAAAAGGTTATTTCTAAAATTCAAAAACGTTTTATGTGGGTTTGTTTTACTTAATGTTGCACCGCCTAAATGAAAAACTTCAGATTTTGGTTCATAAACAATTTTATAACCTCTTGAATTTAATCTCCAGCATAAATCAATTTCTTCCATATGAGCAAAAAAATCGAAATCTAATCCGCCAACCTTATGATAAAGCTCTGAACGTATAAATAAACAAGCTCCAGTGGCCCAGAAAATATTTGAAGATGAATTATATTGTCCATTATCTTTTTCAAAAACATTAAAAAGCCTTCCTCTGCAAAAAGCAAATCCATATTTATCAATATAGCCACCTGCTGCACCAGCATATTCGAATTCGTCCTTATTTAAAAATGATTTTAATTTTGGCTGACAGGCTGCAATATCATCATTTGAGTCTAACAGAGAAATAATAGGAGTTATCCAACCATCGGTAACTTCAACATCGCTGTTTAACAAAACAAAATATTTTGCAGAAATTTGCTCTAATCCTTTATTATAGCCACCCGCAAAACCAAAATTCTGTTCGAGTTTAATAATCTTTACTTCGGCAAATTTTTTGTTTAAAATATCTATGGAATCGTCCTTGCTTCCATTATCAATAACATAAACACTAACTTCTGGTATATTTGAATATTTTATAACAGAAGGCAAATATTTATCAAGAAGCTCACGCCCATTCCAGTTTAAAATTACTACAGCTAACTTATCCACTTAAAAAAATTTACCAAAGATAATATATTTTATAAACCCTCTTTTCTTAAATCATCTAACAAATCTTGATCAATACGATTTGAATCTTCACTCATAGATTTAGTTCTCCAGAGTAACCTGGCTACATCATCTAATCTATTTCCACAAACTTCTCCTTTTGCATCCGAATATACTAGTCTATAATCTTTACCCATAATTTCTGGATTAAAAAACAAAAATATTCTGTCTTTTTGCTTATCTATAATATAGAAATGCCAGATTTCATAGGGATTAACATTGTTCGAAGAAACTCTTTCAGTTACATAACTTGGTGCACCATATTGTAAATAAACTCTCCCACGATCTGTCTCGTAACCTTTTTTAATTTGAGAACCATAAAGTTTATTTACATATAATACTTGTTCTCTATATTTTCTCCATTCTTCTTCGGGAAGTGAATTACTTCTCGATTTCCAGAATGCATAAAAATATTTTTGCATATAACTTATATCTTTTGATTTAAAGGCATTTTGTGCATATGTTAACTCTGCACCGTCAGATATAGGATATAATTCATCAATATATTCTTTAAGCGTATCAATTGAAGTTATACTTTCAACAAAAGTTTGCATTACACTAATTTCATTTAATGCTTCCCAATTAATTTTTTCTTTAGGGTTACTTCTCTGAAAGAATGATTTTTTTGAAGCAATAACTTTATTTTCTTTATTCCTAATTTCTATAACAAAGTTATAATTACCAGTTTCTAAGCCATCAATTAAAAACTCACCCATTAAAGGAATTATTTCTGCTGTTTTTTGCTTTTTTGTTTTAGTGTATTTCGGATTTGGAGTTTTTTGAGATATGGATTCAATATAATATTGTAATAAAAATTCCTGTCCTTCTCCTAACACAACTGATGTATTATAAATTTCGGCATAAAATGTAAACGTTTTAATATTTGAAGGAAAATAATCAGCAACATAAGGCACCATATCATATCCATTTCTTGACAATGTATTTGGTTGCATTGTAGGCGAATATTTTTCAAGATATTCTATTCCAGAAAAATCAATTTCATTTTTCTTATGATTAATTGTTATAATATCGTGAAAAACAAATTCTTTTGCACTCACATTTTGTAAATCTTTAATTTTTAATTCAAAATTATACAAACCCTCCTTTAAGTTAACTCTTTGCAAATCGATAAAATTTGGTTTAGAAATAGTATCATTAACTTCCGGACTTTTTAAATTATATTTTTTAAACTCCTGAACTTTTCCATCCTGATTAAATAGCATAGTAACTTCTAAAGTAGCTTGATATTTTCCGTTTTCATTTTTCTTAAAAACAGCTGTATTACCAATTACTGTTAAGTAGGTTTCTAGATAATTGCCTACTTCTGAATTGTAAAATGGAGCATAATAATAATACACAGACAAATCAGAAGACATTGATTGCCATGATATTAAAGTTAATAAAATAAATACATATAACTTTCTCATAATGTTTTTATTTAAGTCATTTATTTAATTCAATAAATTATCATTATAAAGATACAAATTTTAAAAACAAAAAACCATATCAAATATATTAACAAAACATCTTAGTATCCTAACAACGTGTATCATCTAACTAAATGTTAATTCATGAATTTTTTAACTAAATCCACAAACTCGGTAAACACAAAATTATTTGTTGCAATAATTTCTTTTCCAAAAACAAAATCGTTACCACCTTTAAAATCACAAATCTCCCCACCTGCTTGTTTCACAATTATAGCACCTGCAGCTACATCCCATGGATGAAGGCTATATTCATAAAACGCTTCAAAACGACCACAGGCAACATAAGCTAAATCGGTTGCAGCACTTCCTAACCTTCGCACACCGTGACTTTTATGACAAAAATGATCTACTGACTTTAAAAATGCTTCAATTCTTTCATAATCATAATATGGAAAACCAATTGCAATTAAACTATCTAAAATAGTTTTTCGCTTTGAAACTGTTATTTCTTTTCCATTTAAATACGCTTTAGAATCTTTCCATGCATAAAAACATTCATCGTTCGAAATAACATAAACAACACCTAATAATATTTCGTTGCCTCGCATAAGTGCAATACTTGTGGCAAATGGATCTAGACCATGAATGTAATTGGTTGTTCCGTCCAAAGGATCAATTACCCATGTGTATTCAGAGTTGGTCTGGCTAACTGTATTTTCTTCAGCTAAAAATCCTGCCTCAGGGAAATAAGACCTTAATCCTTCTATTATTAATTTTTCGGATGTTTTGTCAACATAAGTCACAAAATCATGCATCCCCTTATTTTCAATAATATCAGCTGAGATTTTATTTTTTTCTTCTAAAATAAATTTTCCGGTTTTACGAGATAATTCGCATACCTGATTGCACAGTGTTTGTAAATCCATTTTTTATATTATTTCACCTATCATTACCATTTTTTCTTTATCAAAATCTAACAACTTAACATTTGACACTTTATTGTATAATTCTTTTTTTGCCAAAGTTTCCACTTTTATATAATTTTCAGTAAATCCCTCCATATTACCATTTTTACTGCGGCTTTCAAATAACACTTTCATTTCTCTTCCAATAAATCGATTATAAAATTCTGCTTTTTTAATATCCGAAAGTTTATGTAAAATTTTACTCCTTTTTTCTTTGTTAAAATCTGCAACTTTATTTTCCATTTTATAGGACAAAGTGTTATCTCTTTCAGAATATGAAAACACATGTATATGTGCGATATCAATCGATTTCAAAAATTCATATGTTTCGTCAAATTCTAAATCCGACTCACCAGGAAAACCTACAATAACATCAATCCCAATACAAACCTCTGGCAATATGTTATTAATTAATTTTATTTTATTATA
>CAILUD010000187.1 GCA_903837285.1 uncultured Bacteroidota bacterium
AAGGTGAAAGCTTAAGAAAAAAACGGTAATATTGTCAGGCCTTTACGTTCTTAAAAACCATGATCCTTTTGGGGGGTCAATATGACCGGAATGGGGGGTCAGTATCACCGGAATATCCATCAATGGTTTTGGGTCCACACCTTAAATCATCAATCATACGTATTCAGTATTTTTAACTGTATAAAACTTTTATCATGAAAACATCATTAACACATTTTCTATCAATAATATCTTTATTATTGATCCTTACTTCCTGCAAAGATTACGATAAAATTAACCTTTACCCAGTATCAAATGAAGATGGTAAATATGGCTTCATCGACCTGTCAGGTAAATTAATTATCGAATTTAAGTTTGAATATGCACATAAGTTTTATGATAATCTTGCTTTAGTACTTTTTGAAGGTAAAGCATATTACATTAACAAAAAAGGCCAGCAATTATTTGAAGCATCTATAAAGCCTGAAATATGCATAAATACATTTGACATTTATGAAAGTTCTGAAGAATATACAAATAAAATTAAATGTTTTAGCGAAATACCAGAATACTACTTTTTTAGTGAGGATTTTGCGGCATTTTATGACACAATTATACATGCATATGGATTTATTAATACTAAGGGTGAGGTTGTTGTTAAGCCGAAGTTTTTTAAGGTAAATAGTTTTCATGAAGGTTTAGCAGCTGTTAAAATTAATGACACCTCAATTGTCGGTATTAATATTGATTTTCCTTTTTATAGACTTGAAGAAAAGAAAGACCGTGAGATTAAATATGGCTATGTTAATTCGAAAGGTAATTTTGTAATTGAACCAATTTTTAAATATGCCTCAGATTTCTCGCATGGAAAAGCATTTGTAAATATTCAGGCCACGAATACGACTCTTGAGGACAGTATTTCAGTGAGTTTAGATTTAGATGGTTACGTAATTAATAAGGAAGGTTTTACAATATCTCCAAAAATAAATAACACTCGAGCCTCAACATACTCTTCGGATGGATTTATTCCAGCCTTCAATTATGTTATGAACATGGTATTTGGCAAAGGTTATTTTTATTTAGATTCACTGTACAATCATGTTCCGAATAATAATGGTGAAGAATCATACTTCAAAGATATAACAACATTTTCTGATGGCATTGCTGGCGTTCGTATTGATGATTTTTGGAGAGTCATTAATACAAAGTGGAATATAATAATAGATGAAAAATATACAGATGTTAAGAAAAGTTCAGAAGGCCTTATTCCCGTAAAAATAAACAAGAAGTGGAAATACTTAAACACAAAAGGAAAATATCCATTTAATTTGGAATTTGATAGTTGCAATAATTTTTATAATGGTTTAGCTTATGTCGAAACATATAGTAGTAACTCAACCATTAAAGGTTACATCAATAAGAAAGGTGAATATATGTGGCAAAACATTTTAGTTAACAAAAAGGTTAAGTATTAACAGTTGAAAATGATCTAATAATTAATGTTTCTCCTTTCTAATTTTACATAAATGTCATAAATAATTGATTCATAATCTTTTATCATAAATACGAACTAAAATTTATTCCGATGAAACTCTATTCCATTTTTTACATTTCTGTTTTTATTCTTTTCCCTATTTTTGCTTTAAGTCAAACATATGAAGACTGGGATGACCATGATGTAACCCGATTTTACGAAAAAATAGATTTGCCTTCCGATGCATTAGATAAAGAAGGTGAATCAATTGATGAAGTATATGTTCCAACTACGGTTGAGGATGGAACATATGAAATTGAAGTTTACAAAGTTTCATCTAAACTCTATCAGATTCGTGAAACAAATATCTATATGTATTTTACTTTTACACCATTCTTATTTAGTTTTGATAAAGGAATATTAAAAGTATCATATAATTCGGGCACTTTTTATGAAGAACCCTAGTAAAGTATATGTTTAAATTTTCATAGAAATACCCTGCTACCGCGTGAACAGTTTCACCGAAGGTAATCCTTTCGCGTTGTGTTATGAGTTCTATAAATATCGGATTTGTCATCTATTACATTTTCACTCATGCAACAAAATCCATCGCCCTTGCAATATTTTTCAATGAGAAAAAAAAGTAACATATCAAATAATTTTTATGCAATTTTGAGCACGAATTACAATATAAAAAAAGTAGTTTGGTGGCAGTGATAATTGGTCAATTTGGATCAGCATATGGTCAGTTTAATACCTTAGAGTGTGGTCAGTTTAACCTAAGTTTTTGATTTACTTAAGAATACACAATTATTTAAACCTCTAATATCATGCGTAGTAACATCCGTTCTTTTAGCATTAAAGTTTTCATCCTCTTATCAGTTTTTAGCATATTGTCTTGCGTTAAAAATAAAGAGGCTAAGGTTCAAGTTATTTTACTAACGTTTCGCACACTTAAAACGCTTGTGAATATTAGAAAAATAGTTTAAAAAAAGTAGCATAAATGTTTGCTAATTAGATGATATTCATTAAATTAGCAGTGTCTTCCAAAACAACATTTATGCTACAGTACAAAG
>CAILUD010000188.1 GCA_903837285.1 uncultured Bacteroidota bacterium
ATCTTAATAAAATTATTTTAAATTTTATAACTGTAATTGTAATGTTAATAAAATGAATAATTTATACTTGCGAATTTATGTTATTTTATGATTAAATAAGAAATTCAATTTGTTAATAAAAAAGTAAATTTAAAATTTAACTAAAATGGCAATCAAAAAGTTAATTATTTAATTATTTGCTATTTTTGTAAGTTGCTTAAAAACAGATATTCAACATGGCTAAATGTTTCTGTTTTCTGATTTTGATGATTTAATGATATAGATACTTATATATTCTAAAATGTCAATCAGTTATTTTGTCAAGAATCTGACTTTGTTTTTTACCATAATCCTTTTAAATTTGCAACCCTTAAAACATATATAATTGATGGAAAATATTAAAGTATTAAAGGGAGGAGAATTTCTAATAACAGAGTCATCTGCAAAAGATGTTTTCATTCCAGAAGAGTTTAATGAAGAGCAGAAAATGATACTCGGAATGTGTCAGGATTTTTTAAAACAGGAAGTACATCCTTATCTTGAAAGAATTGATAGTATGGAGCCTGGATTAATGAGAAGTCTTGTTGCCAAATCAGGTGAGATGGGATTGTTGGGAATTTCTGTTCCTGAAGAGTATGGTGGTTTCGGACAACCTTTTGTAACATCAATGATAGCTTCTGACGAATTAGGCGCAGGTTATTCATACGCAGTTGCTTTTTCTGCTCATACTGGAATTGGAACTTTACCCATATTATATTATGGTACAGAAGAGCAGAAACAAAAATATTTGCCAAAATTAGCTAGTGGTGAGTGGGTTGGTTCATATTGTTTAACTGAACCTAATGCAGGATCTGATGCAAACTCAGGCAGAACAAAAGCTGTTTTATCTGAAGATGGAAAAAATTATATTCTGAATGGTCAGAAAATGTGGATCACTAATGGTGGTTTTGCAGATGTATTAACCGTATTTGCTAAAATTGATAACGATAAAATTTTAAGTGCATTTATAGTAGATCGCAATTATCCCGGTATTACTTTTAATCCTGAGGAAAAGAAATTAGGCATAAAAGGTTCTTCAACTGTTCAGATTTTCTTTAATGATTGTGTTGTGCCAGTTGAAAATTTATTAGGTAAAAGAGGTGAAGGTTTTCGTATTGCATTAAATATTTTACATATTGGACGTATTAAATTAGGAGCAAATGTATTAGGAGCATCCAGAACAGCTATTTCAGAATCTGTAAAATATGCAAATGAAAGAAAACAGTTTGGAAATTTTATTTCAAACTTTGGTGCAATTAAATACAAATTAGGTGAGCAGGTTATTCGCATGTTTGCCGCAGAAACAGCGCTTTATCGTACTAGTAAATATGTTGATGATACTATTAGTTTTAATATTGCTAATGGTATGGATAGAGTTAAAGCATACATGGATGCTTTAGGTGAATATGCAATGGAAGCAGCTATTTTAAAGGTACTGGGTTCAGAAGCTTTAGATTATATTGTTGATGAGGCTGTTCAAATACATGGTGGTATGGGGTACTCAGCTGAAATGGCTGTTGAACGTGGCTACCGTGATTCAAGAATAAACAGAATATTTGAAGGCACAAATGAAATAAATCGTTTAGTTGCAACAGATACCTTATTAAAACATGCTAAAAAATGTGATTCAGTAGTTTTTGGAATCGGTAAATCAGTATTTGAACAAATTGATAGCAATAATGAAAGCTCTACTTCTTATTCTGATTATTTTGAAAAGAAGCACTTTTATATCAGACAATTAAAGAAAGCTGTACTTCTTATTCTTAATCGTGCCTATGATGCAGTTGGAAAGCAATTTAACATTGAACAAGAAATAATGATGAGTATTTCAGACATGTCTATTCAGGCATATGCTGCTGAGTCTGTAGTTTTAAGAGTTGAGAAATTAAAATCTATAAAGAGCGAAGCAGATTTTTCTGTGTATGCTGATATTTGTGATGTTCATACTTATGAAACATCAAATAAATTATTTAAGGCAGGAATGGACGCAATTAATTCATTTGCTCAAAATGATGAGTATATTAAACTTAAAAAAGGTTTACAGCAATTAACAAGTATTGAGCCTGTTAATATTAAGGAAGCAAGAAGACGGATTGCAAATAAACTGATAGAAGATAACGTTTATAAATTCTAAAATAATTTGAAAAAGACGTCTTAAGACGTTTTTTTTTTGCTCTTAAATATAATAATATGTTGAATAATTTACTCGTATTAGCTGTAAATGCTTCGTTAAACGCTGGTAAAGCAATACTCGAAGTTTATAAAAATGAAAAAATTGAAGCAGAATTAAAAGATGATAATTCTCCTTTAACTCTTGCAGATAAAAATGCTCATTTAGAAATTATTAAAATTTTAGAGAATACAAATATTCCTGTTTTAAGTGAAGAGGGTAGACATATTTCATTTGAAGAAAGAAAAAATTGGGAATATCTTTGGATAGTTGATCCACTGGATGGAACAAAAGAATTTATAAATCGCAATGGTGATTTTACAGTAAATATTGCCCTGATAAAAAACCAGGAACCTGTTCTTGGAGTTGTTTATGTTCCCGTTTCTGGGCAAATTTATTTCTCGGTAAAAGGGGAAGGAGCTTACGCTACAATACTTCATTATACCGAAATGTTTAATTCTGATTATAAGAAATATACAAAGATTCCAAACCGCGCGAAGAGGGAAGGTTACGTGGCGGTAGCTAGCCGTTCGCACATGAATTCTGAAACAAAAGACTATATTAGTAATCTTGAGAAATCTAAAGGAAAAATTGAATTGCAATCTCGCGGAAGCTCATTAAAAATTTGTATGGTTGCCGAAGATGAAGCAGATATTTATCCCAGATTTGGTCCAACTATGGAGTGGGATACTGCCGCTGGTCATGCTATAGCAATTGAAGCTGGTTGCACTTTTATACAAGCCGATGAAACAACCCCTTTTATTTATAACAAAGAAAATTTATTAAACCCATATTTTATAGTTAAAAGAGAGATTTAGTTATCTGATTACAAATTTTAATAAACAAAGCGTTTAAATGTCTGGCTTTTTAAAAACTGTAAAAACTTTACCAAAAACTTTTTGGGCAGCTAATACTTTAGAGTTATTTGAGCGATGGGCTTATTATGGTCTTTTTAATTTATTGGCAATATATCTTACAAATTCAACTATTACAGGTGCATTAGGATTTTCTCAGGTTGAAAAAGGTATGATAATGGGAATTGTAAATGCCATTCTTTATTTTCTTCCAATTATTACTGGTTCTATTGCAGATAAGTTTGGTTATAAAAAAGTTTTAATAATTGCTTTTGTTATTCTTTCTTCTGGATATTATGTTATGGGTTTAGTAACATCTTTTGCTGCTGTATTTCTTGCTTTTTTGTATGTAGCAGTTGGAGCAGCTTTATTTAAACCAATTATTTCTGCAACTATAGCTAAAACTACAAATGAATCTAATGCAAGTCTTGGTTTTGGAATATTTTATATGATGATAAATATTGGTGGGTTAATAGGGCCATTTACTGCATCATATTTAAGAGAAATAAGCTGGAATTATATGTTTTTAATGTCATCTGGAGCTATACTGCTTAACCTTTTGATTGTAATCTTATTCTTTAAAGAACCAGTGAGAGTTCAAAATACAGAATCTTTAGCAAAAAGTTTGGGCACGGTGTTTAGAAATATTTTCATGGTGCTTAAAGATTTTAAATTTGTTTCATTTTTGCTTATTATTGTGGGCGCATGGACAGTTTATTGGCAATATTTTTATAGTCTACCAGTTTTTATTGAGCAATGGGTTGATACAGCACCAATGTATAATGCATTATATTCAGTATGGCCAGGCTTTGCAAAAGCAATAGGTACAGCAGATGGACTAATTCTTACTGAAAAAATTATTGCGATGGATGCATTTTTTATTGTTGCATTTCAGGTAATGGTTAGCTACGTTGTTATGAAGTTAAAACCGTTGTCATCAATGACAATTGGAATACTTATTAATTCATTAGGTCTTGTTCTAATGGTTTTAACACGTAACCCATTTTTTGTATTAACATCAATTATTATATTCTCAATAGGAGAGATGACATTTTCTCCAAAAATATTAGAATATATAGGAGGAATAGCACCTAAAGACAAAGCTGCATTATATATGGGAACGCAGTTTTTACCAATTGCATTAGGTAATTTTTTTGGAGGATTTATTTCAGGAGGTGTTTACCTAAATCTTTCAGATAAATTTGAAATGATAAAGAAAATGTTTCCAGAATTATCGTCTTTAAATCTGACAAATGAACAATTAACCGAAAAAGCTATTTTATTGTTAAATACAGATTCTAAAGGTTTAAATGAATTGTTATGGAATACATATCATCCATATATGTTTGGTGCTGTACTTCTGGGATTAGGTATTGTAACAGTAATCCTTCTGTTTTTATATGACAGAAAATATAAAAAAGAGGTAATAAATATCTGAATTTAAAACTGAGTTTTATATATCCAAACTGCAGCAATAATAACAACTGCAACTGCTAATATTATTAATACAGTTTTAGTTTCAAAACCTTTTTTATTCGTAACTAATGCAAGTTTTTCATTAACTAACTTATCATTAAAATGCATTTCAAGTGCTTCATTATAATGTTCTCTGGAAGCCATATATTGATGAATATTAAATAAATCATCGCCACGACGAATGCAATCATTGAATTTTATTTCTTCAGGACTTAAGTGTTCGTTTTCCTCATGATGGTGAGCCATAATTCTTATATTAAATGTGTTTATTTAAAAATATATAAAGCATAAAATTAATAGTATTTTGTATTAATACAAAATTATTAAAAAGATAGATATGTTAATCTGAAAAGAATCATGGTACTAATTATAGATAAGATTGTTAAACAAATATTTTTCCTGAATTAATTGTGGTAAACTGCATCTCTAACAATTTGACGAGCCAACTTATCAACTTCAATATTATAGTTAATGTTTTCTAATTCTGCTCTTTGATGTGCTTTGACTTTTACAAATTCAATTTTGTAAGTTTCAATTTTATTAATTAATGCTTCAATTAAATCATTGTTATGTAATAAATATCCCTTTTTTGTAATAAAATTATTCTTTTTTAATTTTTCCATTCTTTCAGGAATTCTAAAAACATATTGGCTGTCAGTATGTATTACCAAAGAAATGTTTTTATGTTTTTCATGTGCAAATTCAATAGCTCTTATTACTGCTAATAGCTCCATTCTATTGTGAGTAGTGTTAATCTCTTTTCCTTTTAAAATAATTTTTTCGTTTTCGAATAATAATATAGCAGCCCAACCACCAATATTTAATTGAGGATGACAGCTTCCGTCTGTAAATATATTAATTATTTTTTTTGTCATTTTATTGCAAAATTAGGCAAATTGTTAAGAAGTTTTACTTGCATGTACAAAATTAGATTCTTATGTCAATAATGATAAAATAAAATTGATTATTTTAAAATACTGCAACTTAACGCAGATTCTAACTACCTTTGCAATTGATTAAAAAATAAAATTGTGACTTTTGAAGAATTAAACCTAAATGCTACTTTATTAAAGGCATTATCAGAATTAGAATATGTGTATCCTACACCAATTCAGGAAAAAGCGTTTCCTATAATAATGTCGGGTAGAAATGTTGTAGGAATTGCACAAACGGGTACTGGTAAAACATTTGCATATTTATTGCCAATGTTAAGGCAGTTATCATTCTCTGACCAAAAAGATCCCCGAATATTGATTTTAGCACCTACTCGCGAACTTGTAATTCAGATTTTAAATGAAATAAAAAAACTAACTGCATATACTCAAATAAGATCGGGAGGAATTTATGGAGGTACAAATATTAATACTCAAAAACAGCTTATTTATAGCGGAATAGATATTTTAGTTGCTACTCCAGGCAGATTAATTGATTTGGCTTTTACGGGTGTTTTGCGTTTAAAGAGTATTCAAAAACTGGTAATCGATGAAGTTGATGAAATGCTAAGTCTTGGTTTTCGTGCTCAGTTAACTAGTTTATTGGGTTTGTTACCTCAAAAAAGACAAACTTTAATGTTTTCGGCAACACTTACTCAAGATGTTGAGACATTTATTATAGATGCTATTCCAATACCACTTAAAATTGAAATTGCTCCACATGGTACTCCAATAGAAAAAATCATACAAAAAGCTTATCATATTCCAAATTTCAACACAAAAGTTAATCTTTTAAAACTGTTGCTTTCTAAAGATGATGAGTATAGTAAAGTGCTTATTTTTGTTGATTCCAAAAAATTAGCTGATAGATTATTTGATCAGATGGATAAAATATTTCCAAATTTATTTGGTGTTATTCATTCAAATAAATCTCATAACAATAGACTGAATGCATTAAAGCTTTTTCAGGAGGGTAGTCATAAATATTTAATTGCAACAGATATTATTGCCCGTGGAATGGATATTACTGATGTTTCGCACGTAATTAATTTTGATATGCCAGAAGTTCCTGGTGATTATATTCATCGTATTGGTAGAACTGGTAGAGCAGAGAAAGCAGGTATTGCAATATCTTTTGTAAATAAAATTGAGCAAGAATATCAGGATGAGATTGAGAAATTAATGAGGAAGAAAATTCCAAACGAGTTGTTACCAGAAAACCTTATTATCTCAAAAATTTTTAATGACGACGAAAAACCTGCAAATTTATTTGATAAGAACTACCATAAAGAGCCTTCAATAAAGGGTTCGAAGGGGGCTTTTCATGAGAAAAAGGATAAAAACAAGAAAGTAAATTTGGGTGGTCCAGGAAAAAGAAATCCTAAATTTAGTAAATCAGGCAAGCTTAATAAACAGAGAAATACTGGTAAAACAAGGTTTTAATCTGAGAAATATTTAATGTTAGCAGAATTTGTTCCCCTCCAGTGGAGGGGTCGGCCAATGTCATTGACTTAAGCTCAGACTTCCTCTAGTTCTCGATTGAACTCGAACAAGCATTATAGTTATAGCTCCAAGCTCCTTTGCTGAGGATAAACAAATTCTATTTGCTTCTTCGTCCGCCGCGGCGGAGCGAAGCGTATCGAGAAGTTAGCAAATGGGTTAACGAAATGAAATTTTCTTAAGTCAATGACATATAGGGGTCGGCGGGGGCAGGTCAACACGAAATATGAAACGCAAAATATTGCCATATAACCCAATTTTAAAGGAGCTTGCTAAAAAGCTTCGAAGGAATATGACATTTTCTGAAGTATTGTTATGGAATGAGCTAAAACAAAAGAAAATGCTGGAAATGGATTTTGATAGACAGAGACCTATATTAAATTATATAGTTGATTTTTATTGTAAAGATTTAATGCTTGCAATAGAAGTTGATGGAGGTAGTCATAATCAGAAGTTTGAGCAAGACCAAAAAAGACAACAAGAATTAGAAAATATAGGAGTTCGATTTTTAAGATTTGATAATTTAGAAGTTAAAAAAGATATGAATAATGTTCTGAGAATAATTCAGTTTTGGATACTTGAAGAAATAAAAAAGAATGGGTTTGTGGGGAGAGAAGGTGAGGCGGGAGTACCCACCCCTGGCTTCTCAACGGAGGGAAAAAGATAATTACAAAGCTTTAATTAT
Source organism: uncultured Bacteroidota bacterium (assembly GCA_903837285.1). Classification (GTDB taxonomy): domain Bacteria; phylum Bacteroidota; class Bacteroidia; order Bacteroidales; family GWA2-32-17; genus GWA2-32-17. Next base: position 7,636 of record CAILUD010000188.1, read on the forward strand.
CTCAATAAATTCAGCAGATTTTAACGAAGCACCACCAACTAATCCACCATCTACATCTGTTTGGGAGAATAATTCTTTTGCATTTGCTGCATTACAACTACCACCATATAAAATTGAGGTTTCGTTGGCAATTGTTACTCCATATTTTTCTGTAATTAATTTACGAATAAATGCATGCATTTCCTGTGCCTGAGCAGGCGATGCTGTTTTGCCTGTACCTATAGCCCAAACTGGTTCGTAAGCAATTACCACTTTGCAAAAATCTTCTGCACTTAGCTCAAATAATCCTTCAGTTAATTGCTTCTTAACAACGTTAAATTGATTTTCCGATTCACGTTCTTGTAACAATTCACCGCAACAGTAAATAGGTAATAACGAATTTTTTAAACAGAGCTTTACTTTTGTTAAAAGTGTATTATTGTCTTCGTTAAAATACTGACGGCGTTCAGAGTGCCCGATAATAACGTAGTGTGCGCCAATTGAGCTAATCATTTCTGCAGAAACTTCGCCTGTGTATGCACCTTTCTCCCATGCAGCGCAATTCTGTGATGAAACAGAAATTTTAGTACTGTCAACCTCTTTTATTATTGAGGCTAAATGGGTGAATGGGGGTGCAATAATAACTTTGTTATTTCCTAAATTAAAGTTCAATAAAAACTCGTTAAGCTCTTTTGCGAGTTTAATACCATCATTTAAGTTGGTATTCATTTTCCAGTTTCCTGCAGCAATATTTTTTCTCATTTTATTTTGTTAAAAAATCTTTTTCAAATTTTTCCGGACTAGGAATATCATTACTATGATATTTTGCAACTATAATACCTTTTTTAAATACAATTAATCCTGGGTTTGCTCTAATCATTGTTTTTAATGTTATTTCATCACAAGTATAGAATAAATAAGTGGATTTTGTTGAAGTAATAAATGTATTAATTTCTTCTTGTAATGAAGATGTAAGCCCAATAAACATTAAATTTTCAGAAACAGCCCAACTAGCTAAATCATTTATTTCTTTAATGTTTGAAGTATTCGCTTTTTTGAGTTTTGTTGAAACTAATATAAAGGTATAATCCTCAATTGCTAAAACAGAATCAAGAATATTTTCTCCGTTTTCTGTGTTTATTGTTAGGTCGTGAATTTGTGATTCATATCCTTTTTTAACTAGTTTTGGTTCAGAAATGCTTACATATTTGTATTTTGTTCCGGTTCCCCAATAAGTAGAATCATTAGAATAAGTATCAACAGTTATTTCAATATTCTTATTTGTTATAGTGTCTTTTACAATAATAAATTGTTCGTAGACATCTTTTGGCATGTTTGCAGGAACTTTCATTTTATCGGCTAAGTTTGTTCCAACTTTATAAGGTAAGAAATCAATTATTGGTAAGTGAGCATATGAACACCACATAATGCCAGCAATAATAAATGCACCAACTCCAGCAAAAATCCATTGTTTACCGCATGATAAAAATGGTTTAAATCTTTTTTGCTGAATAAATAATACTAAAGTTGGAATCATTATTATAACATTCTTGTAAAATGTTTCCCAGTTTGTAAGCTTTATAGCATCACCAAAACAGCCACAATCTGAAACTTTATTTGAAATTGCAAGCCATAATGTTAATGGAAGGAAAAATAGCATTAATAATAGAGCTCCCCATGTAGAAAGTCTTAGTTTAAAACCAAAGAATAAACAAAATCCAACTAAAAATTCTGCGCCAATCATAATTACAGAAAAAGCAAATGCATATGGTGCAAGCCATTCCATGCCTAATGCTTCAAAATATTCTTTAAATTTATAAGTGGAACCAAGCGGATCAACACCTTTTATAAAACCAGAGAACATAAAAACTGCTCCAACAAGTAATCTGCAAATAAGTCTTAAAATTTTCATTTTAGTAGATTTTATATTATTGTCTAAAATTACATATTCCATTTATTCTAAGATTAAATAGATATAGTATTTTAAAACATTTTTAAACTTTTTTAAGATGTCTTTCAAATTCAATCTTTATTCTGTTAAAGATATCTTCAGGTGTAGCCATATTTTGGCTATTATCGCTACAATCAATACGTTTAAAATTTGATTCAATTTCGCATAAATGAAGATATTCATTTCTTACTTGTTCTTGAAAATCAAGATTTTTTTCGTGTATATCACTATTTCCGTTCAAATAATCTCTTTCACTGCCAGTGCGTGATTGAGTAAGTTTGTTTTTAGTAAATAAAAATGGAACGTCAAGAAAAAGATTTAAATCTGGTTTTGGTAAATTATAATAGCCAAATTCAAAGTCAATTATCCAGTTTCTTAGTTTGTCTTTTTCTATTTGTGATTTTAGTTTTGCACATTGATATGCAATATTAGAAAATACATATCTGTCGGCAATAACTACAAAATCTTCATTTATCCACGAAATAATTTCTTCTGAGGCATCTTTTCGGTCGCCTGCATATAGCATTGCAACTATGTATGGATTAACATTATCGATATCTCCAAAATCGCCACGTAAAAAACGGGCAATCATTTCTCCAAAAAATGGAGATTCGGTTCTCGGAAAATGAAGAAACTTAGTTTGAATATTTTGTTTATTTAAATATTCAGTTAAAAGCGAAACCTGGGTTGACTTTCCAGCACCATCCAATCCTTCTAATACAATAAACTTCATAAATAATTAAGACGATTAACTAACTTTGAAAAATTTTAATTGAACATGTGTAAAGATACATTTTTTAATAAAAAGAAAACATTACGATTCAGACAAGAAATTTATGAACTTAATAGTCCAATAGTAATGGGTATTTTAAATGTTACACCCGATTCATTTTACGATGGAGGAAAATATAATTCTGAAAAAGATATTATTGAAAATGTTGAGAAAATGATTTCAGAAGGCGCTACAATTATTGATGTTGGTGCAGTTTCTACTAAACCATTTTCTATTCAGATTAATGCTGAAGAAGAAGTCCAGAGATTAAAACCAGTATTTAAAATTTTATTAAAACATTTTCCAAATACATGGTTCTCAATTGATACTTATAGGGCTGACGTTGCTAAAATGGCTGTTGAGGAATATGGATTTGGAATGATTAATGATATTTATGCAGGTGAATTTGATAAAAAAATGTTTTTAGAAATTGCTAGATTACAAGTTCCTTATCTTATTATGCATATGCAGGGTACTCCTGAAAATATGCAGCAAAAACCTGATTATTTAAAAATAACACAAGAAATCATTTCCTATTTTTCAAATAAAATAAATGAATTAAAACAATTAGGAATAAACGATATTTTAATTGATCCTGGATTTGGTTTTGGAAAAACATTGGAACATAATTATAAATTATTAAAAGAAATATCAACATTTAAAATATTCGAATTGCCAATTGTTGTAGGCTTATCAAGAAAATCCATGATTTATAAATTACTTGAAAATACACCTGATGAAGCATTAAATGGAACATCAATAGTGAATTCAATTGCATTGTTGAATGGTGCTGATATTCTTCGTGTTCACGATGTGAAACAAGCTGTTGAAGCATTAAAAATAGTAGAGTTTTACGAAAATTGTTGATTTTTTCTTAATTTTACCAAGAAATAAGTTTAAAGTGCCTAAAATACTTAAAGTGTCTAAAGTTAATTTTAAAATCAAAAATAATTAATCATCAAAATCCTAAATCCTAAATAAATTTGATTCCTGCATTTATAAATATTACATTTTTTGATATTCTTGATATAGTTCTTGTTGCTTTTTTGCTTTATAAGGTTTACATGCTAATTAAGGGTTCTGTAGCCATTAATATTTTTGTTGGAATTGCTCTTATTTATGTCGTTTGGATAATTGTTAAGGCATTAAAAATGCAAATGCTTAGTTCTATTTTAGGACAAGTTATGGGTATTGGTGCAATTGCATTAATAATTGTATTTCAACAAGAAGTAAGAAGATTTTTATTGCTTATTGGGTCTAAATATTTTACCGAAAATTATAAATTACGTTTTACCAAGTTATTTAGTCTTAAATTTAAACCACAACCATTATTAAATATTAAATCAATTATGGTTGCAATTGACAGTATGTCAAAAAAGAAAATAGGTGCTCTAATTGTTATTTCTAAGAAAATGAGTTTAGATAATTACTCTCATATTGGCGATGTTTTAGATGCAAAAATTTCCAGTCGTATTTTAGAATCAATTTTTTCGAAAGAAAGCCCTTTACATGATGGTGCAGTAATTATTTATAATAATAAAATTCAATCCGCACGGTGTATTTTACCTATTTCTGATAGAATTGATTTGCCTCCTCATTTTGGTACCAGACACCGTGCAGCGCTTGGGATGACAGAAGCTACAGATTCATTTATCATTGTTGTTTCTGAAGAGACTGGCACTATTTCATACGCCATAAACGGTGAATTAACATATGATGTAACTTCAATTCAACTCACAGGTATACTCGAAAAAGAATTTAATTATTAAATGAAAATTTTAATAACAGGGGCAACCGGATTTGTTGGAACAAATCTCGTTAATTATCTTGCAAATAATAATTTTGAGGTTATTTCTATTTCCAGAAGTGATTTAAATGGTACATCGCAAGAGTTATCATTAAAAATTGAAGGAGCATATGCAATTATTAATCTTGCAGGTGCAACAATTAGTAAAAGATGGACACGAAAATATAAACGTGAGATTTATACAAGTAGAATATTTACAACAAAAAAAATTGTTGAAGCAATTGGAATATGCAAACAACGTCCAAAAATTCTTATAAATGCATCTGCAATTGGAATTTATGATGATATTCATATTCATGACGAACAAAGTAAACATATTGCATATAATTATTTAGCAAAAGTTGTAAGAGATTGGGAACATGTTGCAAACAGTGCAATGGAATTCGGAACTCAGGTTTATGTTTTTAGATTAGGTATAGTGTTAGGAAGAGACGGTGGGATTCTAAAAAAGATGGTTTCTATTTTTAAATTAGGGCTAGGTGGAAAGATAGGTAATGGTAAGCAATATTTCAGTTTTATACACATAAAAGATATTTTAAGTGTATTTGAATTAGCATTAATGAATAAGTTGTCGGTAGGGGTTTATAATCTTACTTCTCCTGAAATTTTGTCGAATAAAGATTTAACTAAACAAATTGCAAATATTTTAAAAAGACCTGCTTTTCTAGCATTACCTACCAGTATTTTACATCTTTTATATAATGAAGGCGCAACTGTATTGGTTGGAGGACAAGCTGCAGTTCCTGCAAATTTATTAGAACAAGGTTATAAATTTCATTTTATTAAACTTTTTGATGCTTTAACACATGAACTAAAAAAATAATTACATGAAAAAGATAATTTTATTATTTGTTGCAAGTTTATTCTTCGTTAAAATATTTGCAGCATATCTCGAAAATGTTCCTGTTACATTAAAACAACCTGATGGTACAGTTCTTAATTGTTTTGCATCTGGTGATGAATTTCACAATTGGTTGCACGATGTTAATAATTATACTATTATTCGAAATTCAAAAACGTGTTATTATGTATATGCAATTAGAGAAAATAATGAATTAATTGCTTCAGATTTTGTTGTAGGAAATGTAAATCCAGCTACAGTAAATATTCCAAAGGGGTTAAATCTTTCATCGCAAAAAATTGAAGCCAAAAGAAGTGTTTTTAATCAGCAGTTAAAAGCAAATGCAAAATTGCACAATGTTAAATCGCTAAAATCAGTTCAAACTATTAATAATATTGTAATTTTTATCAGGTTTTTTGATGAAGCAGAATTTACCGATCAGGTAAGTATATATGATAGTATGTTTAATAGTCAGGTTTCTACAGCTAATTCTATGGGTCATTATTTCAAAGAAATGTCATACGATCAATTAGAAATAAATTCAACTTTATATCCACTAACAACTAATACAGTTTTATCATATCAGGATTTATACGATAGAAGCTATTATCAGCCTTATGATGAATTTTTAAATATTGATGGGTATATTGACGATAATGACAGAACGATGCGTGAACAGTTATTACTTAAAAATGCAGTGGATTTTGTTAGCTCCGAAATTCCTGCCTCAATTAATTTAGATTATAATAATGATGGTTATGTTGATAATGTTTGCTTTATTATTCAAGGAAATGTTGGAGGTTGGGCCGAGCTTTTATGGCCTCATAGATGGTCATTATACACCGAAAATGCATTTATTAATGGGAAACAGGTTTATGATTATAATTTTCAGCTTCAGGAATTTTTCTTTTTACCTACACGTGGTGTTGGAGTATTGTGTCACGAAATGTTTCATACTTTAGGTGCGCCTGATTTATATCATTATAGCTTGGAATATAGAAATTTCAGATCAGTAGGTTATTGGGATTTAATGGATAGGTCAACAAATCCATCTGAATCTATGTTAATGTATATGAAATATACATATGCAGGTTGGATTAATGATATTCCAGAAATTACAACTCCCGGAACCTATACTTTAAATCCAAATTCTTCATTAACTAATAATTGTTATAAAATTATTTCGCCAACAAATCCCAACGAATTTTTTATGTTTGAGTATAGAAAAAAAGAAGGTGTATTTGAGTCCTCATTAAAAGGTCAGGGATTACTTATTTATAGAATAAATTTAGCTGCTCAATATTTTGGGAATAGCGATTATCCAAATAATCCAGATGAAATATATGTATATCGCCCTGATGGAATAGATACTACTACCGGATTTATTGATAGTGCTGCATTTAGTTTAAATTCGGGGCGTGTAGCTTTTACAAATTCAACTAATCCTGCTTGCTTGTTATCAGATAATAGTGATGGTGGAATTACAATTACAAATATTACTTCAATTGATAATACAATTTCATTTTGTTATAATTGTCCAAATAATGTTCAAACTGATGAATTAAAATTAGAAGTTAAATGTTATCCAAATCCTGCAACAGATAAATTATTTATTGAAATGCCTTCTGGATTAAATAACGCAAAAGTTAAAATAATAAATGCTTTGGGTGAATGTATTTATAATGAAAATAGTAATAATAAAACTAGTAAAATTAATCTTAGTTCATTTGGAAATGGAATTTATTTAGTTATTATTTCATCTGAAAGCGCCCAATATCAAACTAAATTTCTTAAAAATTAAGATTAAAAGTTCATTTGTTTAAAACTACTGATATTTTAAATTTTTAGTTTTAAAATAAAATAATATTTTTGTATCGGTTAAAGGAAAATTTTTTCAGTTGAAAAAATTGCAAGGGAATCACGTTAAAATCGTGAGCAGTTCCCGCTGCTGTAAGCTCCTTAATACTTTTCGAAAAACTACGCCACTGTTCTATATTAGAATGGGAAGGCTCATCGAAAAGGGAGTAAGCCAGAAGACCTGCCTAAAACCAAAATTTTTCAAAGCTTTCGGGATAAAGGCTTGGGAAGAGAAATGCAAGATTTTCTTTCCAAATCAATGTTTGCCGAAGTTTTGAAGTTAACAGTATTAACTTTAAAACTTGATGTTATGTTTAAAAAAATCGTTTTCTGTGCATGCATTTTATGCAGCATATTTCAAGATTCGAAATCGCAAAATGTTGATTTTGAAGATTTAACTTTACAACCAGATACGTTTTGGAATGGTTCCGATTTAAATGGATGGTTTAATACAGGACCATACTCTCATTTTCCAAATAATTTTATTGACTATGGTGGTGGTTATACTGCCTGGGATGGATTTGCATATTCTAATAAGGTAAATGATAATTTACAGGATTTTTCTAATATGTATAGTGCTTTTGCTGGTCATCAAATTGTTAGCTCAAATGTTTTTGGGATTTCATATAATCCTATGAATTTTACTACATATGAGACGATACCAACCGAATTAAGTTTTTCAGTACCAGCAATTCCTCAATCCATTTGGGTAACAAATTCTACATACCCTGCATTGACAATTAAAAATGGTGATTCATTTAGTAAGAAATTTGGTGGACTTTCTGGAGATGATCCTGATTGGTTTAGACTTGATATTATAGGTTATAATGGGGCTGTAGTTACTGATACAATTCAGTTTTATCTTGCAGATTATCGTTTTGTTAACAATGTTCAAGACTATATCATTAAAGAATGGACTGAAGTAAATTTAAATCAACTTGGAGAAGTAACAAAAATTGATTTTATTTTATATTCTACAGATACTGGTGCTTATGGTATGAATACACCATCATTTTTCTGTTTCGATAATATAAACTGTACATTCTTAACAAATATCAATAATAAATCTGAAACTACATTTAATATTTATCCAAATCCTGTAATTGATAAGGTTAATTCAACCAAGGAATTTAATGCAGTAAAGGTTTTTGATATTTCAGGACAATTGGTTTATGAGTTAAATGAAAAATCTAAATCATTTGATATTTCAAATCTTAATTCAGGTTTATATTTAATTAAAATGACTGTTGAAGGAAAAGAAACAACTCATAAAATAGTAAAAGAATAATGAGAGTTATTTTATTCATATTATTTGTTTTTGTTGTAAAATCAACTTTTTCACAGTATCCTCCTGCTGCCGGATTGTCTGGTACTACTGCGATTTATAAAGATAGTAGTGTCTTTGTTAATTGGGCAAAATCATGCATTGTTAAACGGGGTTATGTTGATATTTCCAATTCCAGAGATAGTTTGTCAACAGGTGGATTAGAAATAGATGTATTAGGTAAAGCAGATAATTTTACTGTAAGTCTTGGTGATAGTGGTGAGGCTGTTGTCTCTTTTTATCCCGCAATAACAAATGGTAGTGGTTTTGATTTTGCTGTATTCGAAAATTCTTTTGATGGACAATTTTTAGAATTAGCTTTTGTAGAAGTCAGCAGCGATAGTGTGCATTGGTATCGTTTTGATGCTGTTTCGTTGACTCCAACTGATGCTCAGATTACTACTTTTGGATTGTTAGATCCAACAAAAATTAACAATTTAGCTGGGAAATATTCTGCTTTATACGGTACACCTTTCGATTTACAAGAGTTGTCTGGAAAACCATATTTAAATATCGATTCTGTGTCATTTGTTAAAATTATAGATGTTGTAGGAAGTATAAATGGTTACTATACTTCATTTGATTCGCAAGGAAATAAAATTAATGATCCTTTTCCAACACCTTTTTTTACCAGTGGGTTTGATATAGATGCAATCGGTGTAATTCATCAACTAACGCAAAGCGTAAATCAACTGGTTTTAGAAAATATAACAGTTTTTCCCAATCCTTTTGTTGATAACATTTGTTCATACATTAAAGGCTGTGGAAGTTATGAATTAGTTGATATTACTGGAAAAATATTATTCACGGATGAATTTTGCGATAAAGTTTTAATAAACACAAATTCTATAGAAAAAGGGATTTACATTTTAAAAGTTAATGTGAATTATAAATCTGGTTCGACAAAAATTGTAAAAATGTAATGAGTAAAACAAATTACATATTAAAACAATTTATTATTTTATTTGTTAGCATTTTTCCTTTTTCTGTATATTGTCAAATAGATACGGTTCATTTAAAGGAAGTTGAGATTAAAGAAAAATTTCCTCTGTATTCTGTTATTAAACGAACTGAGGTTGACTCTATAAGAATGATGCGAAGCATTAGCGCAAATCTGGGAGAAGTGCTTGCTTTTGAACCAGGTTTATCTATTAAGCATTCCGGTGATGGAAGTCTTGCTACAGTTTCTTTTCGTGGTGCCGATGCTTCTCATACAAAAATAAACTGGAATGGAATGCCTGTTAATTCAAATATGAATGGCCAGGTCGATTTCTCATTAATCCCTGCTTGTCCCACCGATAAAGTAAATATTTTATATGGGGCAAATAGTTTAATTTCTGGCTCAGGAGCTTTAGGTGGAACAATAAGTTTAAATTCTGCAAATTTTGAAAGCATTAAACAAAATGCAGAAATAAAACAGGAATTTGGAAGTTTTGGATTATCTAATTCATATTTAGGAGTTGCATTAGGTAAAAAATATTTAAAATCTTTAACAAGTTTTTCATATCATAAATCAGAAAATAAATTTAAATATCAGAATATTGCAGTTCTTCCAAATCAGGAAATGATACAAAATAATGCAGAATTTGATAGGTTAAGTATAAAAGAAGAACTGATATATAAAAAAGAAGCAAATGAGTTTGCCTTACATTTCTGGCAAAATTCAGCATTCAGAAGAATTCCTGTTTTAATGACTAATGTTTTTTCATCAAGGCACGACGAAAACCAGATTGATGAATCAACTAGAGTAATTACATCTTGGAGTTATAAGCATAATTGTTTTCGTTCATATATTAAACAAGGATTTAGTTATAGTTATTTGAATTATAATTTAAGCCAATATTCTGGTAACAATCTGGTTACTTTTATTAATTCTAAGAGCAAAGAGAATCAGTATTACACTGCAATTGGTTCAAGGTATTGTTTAACAGATGATATAAAAATTAGTGCCACTTTAAATTATTCAAAACAAAATGCAGAAATTTACGAAAAAAATTATAATCAGGGATATAATATAATTCATAATGTTATAGATGGAATGGCAGATATTGAAGTATCGCCTTATAGCTGGTTTAATATTTCTTTATTATCAAGAGTTAAAAAGCAGGGAAGCTATAAGCTTGTTTATATTCCTGCAATATTTTTCTTAGTTCAACCATATAAAACTTTTCAGATTAAATCGTCTTTATCGCATAATGTTAATTTTCCTACTTTAAATGATTTGTATTTTATTCCGGGTGGTAACATTAATCTTAAACCAGAGAAAGGTGTACAGAGTGATATTAGTTTTGAATATCAGAATTCGTTTGGAAAAAGAACTATTAAACATGAATTAAAATCAGAAATAGGATTGTTTTATACTAATATTAATAGTTGGATTTTATGGCAGCCATCTCAGTTTGGATACTGGACTCCGCAAAATATCAGAAATATGATTTCAAAGGGGATTCAATTTAAATCCAGTTTTGTTTATAATCTTAACAAAATTAAAATAATTGTGCATGGAGCATATACTTTTAATATTGCAAAAGCAAATGATGCTGATTATATAACTGAGCAACTTCCATATTTGCCAAAGCATTCAGCAAATACTTCAATGAACATTAATTTTAAAAAATTTAATTTTAATATAGAAGAAATATATACAGATAAAAGAACGACTTCGTTTTATAATCACGATTTACAGCCATTATTTCTTACTAATATTTCAACCTCATATTTAATAAAATTTAAAAACTTTTCATTAAATACAGAAATAAGATTAAATAATTTATTAAATGAAAACTATCAACTAGTGCAATGGAGACCAATGCCAGGTCGGAATTTATCTATTTCTTTAAGTATTAAAATATAGGTAATGAAAATTAAAGATTTAAATATTGTTTTTTGTTTATTGATTTTTGTTATTTACGTTAGTTCCTGTCGTAACAAAGAAGAAAAGCCAGTGCCTGTAAGCATTAATAAAAAAGGTTTTTTTGTTGTTAATGAAGGAAACTATACATGGGGAAATTCTTCGCTTTCGTTTTATGATGAAATAAATGACAAGTTTTATCCTGATATTTTTTATGATGCAAATGCAGTACCTCTCGGTGATGTTGCTTTTTCAATGACAGTACGAAATAATAAATGCTACATTGTTGTAAATAATTCAGGATTAATTTATATTGTTAATGCAGATGATTTAAAATATATTGGAAAAATAACAGGACTAAATTCTCCAAGACAAATTGTTATAGTTAATGATACACTAGCATATGTTTCTGACTTATATGATACAAGAATAGCTAAAGTAAATTTATTAAACAATACTATTTCTGGTTATATTAATATTGGACATTCAACAGAAAAAATGTTATTTAGTTCTGGAAAAATATTTATTACATGCTGGTCGTATGGAAATTTAGTATATTCAATTGATGCATTAACTGGAGTTAAGCTGGATTCTGCAGTAGTAGGAAAGCAACCAAACAGTATTGTTAATGATATAAACGGAAATCTTTGGGTGCTTTGTGACGGTGGTTTTACAGGAAGTACATATGGTGAAGAAAATGCTACTCTTTGGTGTCTTAACAACTCAAATTTGGATGAAATAAAACATTTTACATTCCCTCAAATTCAATCATCACCAACTCATTTAAATATTAATGGAGCAGGAGATAGTCTTTATTTTATTAATAATGATATTTTCCAAATGTCAATTAATGATAACAATATGCCAATAAATCCAATAATAATTTCTTCAGGAAAAAACTTTTATAGCATGGCTGTTCACACTCACTCAAATGAAATAATTGTTGCCGATGCAAAGAATTATGTAGCTAATGGTGAAGTTATGGTGTATTCTAAAAGCGGACAATTAAAAAAATCTTTTGCAACCGGTGTTAATCCTGGTTGGGTTGAGATTTATGACATGACTTATTAATTGTCATTCTGAACATCCGCCGCTTTGAACTTCACGGTGTTGTTGTAGGTGGTGTTAGCAAATGTAAGTATTGTTGTTGTCGAATTTCATTCGATGTCAACGAGCTGAATAGTTTTCAATTTGCAAAAGTTTTCAACGAGAAGAGACGTTCTTTTAAACTAAATCTAAAAATAATTAGTATTTCTTTTTCTTCGGTTTTTGCCTGTTATCGTAGAAATTTATGAGAATAATTTTATTTACTCTAATTTGGTAAAATAAAGTTACTTGTTTAAATATTACAAAACCTCTAATATTAAGGTCGTTATTTTCAATTGTGCCAATTTCTGGAAGTTCTTTTATAGTATCTAAAAAGTCATATACTTTTTTAACGAAAATTTTAATACTTGATTCTCCCCATTCTAATCTGAGATATTCAATAATCAAGTCAAATTTCTTGTCAGCCTGTTTTGACCAATAAATTTCTAAAGCCATTTTTTATGCTTTTTTGAAACTTCTGAATGTTTGATTAAGTTTTCGTCATTATGGCTTTCTTTTTCAATAAGAATTAATTCTTCTTGTTCTTCTTTAGTCAACCTAGACCACAATTGATTATTTTTAGCATCTTTTGCCTTTAAAAGTAATTCATAAAATTTATATAAAACGCTCTCATTGTTGAAAGTATCTATTAATTTATGAAAATTAGTTTTTAGTTCTATCGTGCTCATAATAGTTATTTTTTACAAATTTAATGAAATTAATAGTTTTTTGCAATTATTATTTAAAAGTCAAATTTAAAGTACTTTAGCGAAGGTCTTTTTTTTCCTCTTATATTTTCTAACGGTTCAAGCTACGTAACGACGTGCATTTACTTGTAGTCGGTGTCAAACCGCTAAGAATTTATTTAATGTTAAAGTTGTCAAGTTGCCTATAACTGCACGTTGTTATCGTAGGTGGTGTTAGCACCTGTATTTTATTTAGAAAGGTCTCATTCCATCATCACTTCTATATATTTGTCCATTAGTAGCGTCAAGAATTACCCAAGGATAACCATTGTCACCATTAATTTTCCACACTAATTTATAAGATTTTTGATAATTTTCGTTATATGCATTTAAATCGTATATACCAAGTCTATATGCAATGCAGGTATTAGAATAATCCATTTTTTGCCTTGCAATTTTAATCGCTGTAAAATAATCAATAGTTGGAGTCAATGAAATCGGAATTGAAAGGTGACATAGTGTGTCATAAGAAGTTATTGTGTTATTATAATATGATAAAACATAACCAGAAGTAAATACTATTAAATTCTCATAAAACACATTGCAAAACACTGTCCAATGATCTGGGTATGTTTTAATTTTATAAATCTGCAACTCTGGATATTTTGTTAAAGTGTCATTTAATGCTTGGGAATTTAATGAACTTGGGTCAACAAGATGGTTTTTATCTTTAAGTTCAGTAATATTATTGCATCCTTCATTCTGCTTTTTACAAGTTGTCATAAAAAGCGAAATTGTCAAAATTACTGTAAGTAAAAGTTGCGTTTTCATAGTAGTTGTTTTTTACAAATATTGGTGCTAACTCTTTTATATGTATGATACTTTCACACACATTTACCAATTAAGTGTGTTTATGTATGACTGAATTTATTCTTATATAATTAAAATTGCTAATTGTTATTTTACAATCATCATTTCATCTACAAGGTTTGTAGCACCTGCAAATTTATCTATAATAAATAGCACATAACGTATATCAACAGAAATTGTACGTTGTAATGCTGGTTCAAAAGCAATGTCACCACTCATGGCTTCCCAGTTACCGTCAAATGCAATACCTATTAGCTCGCCTTGCGAATTTAAAACAGGGCTACCACTATTGCCACCGGTAATGTCATTATTGCTCAGGAAACAGGTTTTCATTAAGTTGTTTTCGCCATACTGTCCATAATCTTTGTTTTTCCATAGCTCTTTCAATCTGGCAGGAACTTTAAATTCATTAACAGTAGAATCTTCTTTCTGCATAACACCGTTCAGTGTTGTAAAAAGGTCATATTCTACAGCATCTCCTGGCGAATATGCAAGTGCGTTTCCAAAAGTTAATCTCATGGTCGAATTAGCATCAGGATAAAAAACTTTATCAGTTTCCATCTCACGCAATCCTTGAATAAATAATCGGTTTGCTTTATCTAATTCTGTTTGTTGTTGTTCATAAATTGAACTGAATTTTTTATACCCACCGTATATTGAGTACATTGTTTCAAATAACAAATCTCTGTCTATTGCTTTGTAAGTAGGGTCTTGAAGTAGTCCTAATACAGACTCGCGATTTGAAAAAACTGAGTTTGAATAAACATAATTAGCAAATTTATCAAAATCTCCTTTGTATGACTTTTTAATTTCTTTAAATATTGAAGGATGATAATCTGGTTGAATATCCTCGTAATACATTTTTAATAGTGACGAAAACAGTTTTTTATCAGTTTCTAAATTAAAATCTTTGTAAAAGCTAAGCGTTTGCTCAACTAATTCAGACGACATTTTATTTTTATTTTCAATTTTTATAGTGTCATTTTCTAAAACTTTATAAAGAGGAATAAACCTACTTGCAAAAGAAATTGCATCTACTCCTCTTAATCCAGCTTCGTTCATGTAAGTTTTAAGTAAATTAAAATCTTTTAATTGAGTATAATATTTTTCAATGTTGCCAAGAACCTGACCGTATTTATTCTTGCGTTCTTGTGATTGATTCACCCAATTATCGAATTTTTTTTCAATTGATTTTTTTGAGCCCAAAACATCTAAACGAATTAATCCTTTTGTTTGGCCAATAAAATATTTCCAGTAGTTTGCTGTTTGAGCATATTTTGCTGCATATTTTATTCTTATTGCATCACTTTTGCCCATATCTTCGCGTAAAATTGAAAGCTTTTTGTCACGTATTTTTACAACTGCTGGGTTTGTAACATTCATTGCTTCAGAAACTCCCCAAGAAGAAAGGTAACGGCTTGTTCTGCCAGGATATCCCATAATCATGGTAAAATCACCTTCTTTAACTCCGGCAATTGATACTGGAAGAGAATGTTTTGGAATATACGGAACGTTAGCTTGAGAAAATTCAGCAGGTTTTCCATCGGGCGACATATAAACTCTAAAAACAGAAAAATCGCAAGTATGCCTTGGCCACATCCAATTATCGGTATCGCCACCAAATTTTCCAATTGATGAAGGAGGAGCGCCTACAAGTCTTACGTCTTTATATATTTCATATTTAAGTAAATAAAAATCATTTCCTCCAAAAAAACTTCTTACATTAGCCACATAGCCTGTTCCTGAAGTTGCCTCTTTTTCTATTTTTTTTGAAATGGTTTTTATTTTATCAGCCCTATCAGATTCTGACATGTTATCATTTATTTCGCTTCTTACTTTTTCAGTAACATCTTCAATGCTGATTAAAAATTTGGCTGTTAATCCAGGGTTTGGTAATTCTTCTTTTTGATTCATTGCCCAAAAACCATCTGATAAATAATCGTGTTCAACTGTACTATGTGCTTGAATAGCACTATAACCACAATGATGATTAGTAAGAATTAATCCTTGTTTTGAAACAATTTCTCCGGTACAACCATTTCCAAATTGAATAATTGCATCCTTTAAGCTAGCATGATTAATATTGTATATGTCATCAGCAGAAAGTTTTAGACCAGCTTTTTTAATGTCGTCATATTTTTTATTAATCATGGTAAGCAACCACATTCCTTCATCAGCAAATGAGAAAGTCCATGAACTTAATAACAACAGAATAAGAGATAATTTTCGTAACATAATTATAGAAATTTTTTACAGAACTGTAAAGGTAAGAATTTATTGATTTAAGATTTTATTTTTTAATCAATTCAGAATATTTAAGTATGGAGATTTGTGAATGTGTTCAATTTTTATTTCAGAAATATCAAATTCATTGAATTTTATTACCTTTAGCATTGATAGTTTTAGGATTTTTTATTGAATCTTTAAAACTAAAATTCTTTGTCATGTTGAGCGTAGTCGAGACATCTATTTTGATTATTATTATAGATTCTTCACTTCGTTCAGAATGACATTTGTTTGAAATGTAAGCAAAAATAATATTTACTTGAAACCTTTTCTAGAATCATTTACCGATTATTTGCTTGAAAATTATCAGGACGATTTTTCGCAAAGTTGTGTTATTTTTCCAAGCAGGCGTGCAGGAGTGTTTTTTCAGAAACAACTTTCATTAAAAACGACCAAAACATGTTGGTTGCCAAAAATTTCAACTTTAAATGAATTTATTGGAGATATTTCAGAAATACAATCTGCAGATCAGTTACAATTAATTTATAAATTATATCAGGTATTTTGTAAAAATACTGGGATTAATGAAAGCTTTGACGAATTTTATTTTTGGGGCCAAGTAATTTTATCCGATTTTAATGATATAGATAATGAGCTTGTAGATGCCGAAAAACTATATACAAATCTTTCAGATATAAAACTTATTGAGAGCACATTTATTGATTGGACAGAAGAACAGAAAAAGGCAATTGAACAATTTTGGGGTTCAATTGATTTTAATGAAAAATCTGATGGCAAGCAGAAATTTCTTGTTTTATGGGAAAAATTATATTCAGTTTATAAAGATTTTAATTTAAAACTTGATGAAGAAAAAATTGGTTATGATGGTAAAATTTATAGAAATATTACCGAACAATTAAATTCATCTGAGAATGTAAAAATTAATTATAAAAGAATATTTATTGTAGGTTTTAATGCATTGTCAAAAGCCGAACAAAAGCTGTTTTTATATTTAAAGAAGCTCGGAAATACTGAGTTTTTCTGGGATTTTGATTCTTTTTATTTTAATGATAAAGAACATGAAGCTGGTTACTTTATAAGAAAAATGACAGAAAATTTTCCTGCTCCCAAAAGTTTTAATTTTGAGACTGGTATAACAACATATAAAAATATTAATATTTTTGCTTCACCAACTCAAACCGGACAAGCAAAAATTTTACCGGAAATATTAAAGAATTTAAATAATGAATTTGAACAAACAGCATTGGTTTTAGCTGATGAAACATTGTTGTTACCAGTATTGTATTCTTTGCCAGCTGATGTTACTAAGCTTAATGTTACAATGGCTTTTCCTGTAAAACAAACTTCTTCTATTCAGTTTGTGAATTTGTTGTTAGAAATGCAAAGAAATATTCGAAAATCTAAAGATGGCATTTTTTTTAAATTTCAGGATATTGTAGAAGTTGTTAATCATCCTTTTATTAGAGATTATAAGTGGGTTGGTAAGCTGAAAAATGCACTGTCAGAGAATAAAAGAGTTTATTTAAAACAAAATTTTTTGATCGAAGAAGGTGCTAGTTCAAATATTTTTTTATGTCCTGAAAGTACTTTGAATTATTGCAAATATTTGCTAGATGTTATTTCAGAAATTTTTGAAACTGGTTTTGATTCCGATAATCATAGGCAAGTTATAGAAAAACAGGTTTTGTATTCTGTTTATCGAGAAACTTTAAATTTAAATGAGTTATTAATAAATAATAATATTGAAATTTCAAAGCATGATACTTTTGTAAAAATATACAAACAAACACTTTCTAATGTTAGCGTTGCTTTTAAAGGTGAACCCTTAGCTGGTTTGCAAATAATGGGAATTCTTGAAACCCGATTATTAGATTTTAAAAATATTATTCTGCTCTCTGTTAATGAAGGTATTTTGCCTGTTGGCTCGGCTGCTATGTCATTAATCCCTTACAATTTGCGAAAAGGTTTTGGATTATTAACAATTGAACATCAGGATGCGATATTTGCATATCATTTTTATCATTTTATGCAACGTGCAGAAAATGTAAATTTGGTTTATTGCACCAAGCAACCAGAAGGAGGGAGGGGTGAAGCTAGCAGATTTATTCATCAGTTAAGGTATAGTGATAAATTAAATGTTTCTGAATTTTTCATATCCGATAAACCAGGTGTTTTTACAAATAAATTAATAATTGTTGAAAGAACTGAAAGCATTAACATAATGCTTGAGAAATACTTAACCGATAATAAACAACTTTCGCCCACTTCAATAAGTACTTTTATCTCGTGTCCGTTAAAATTTTATTTCCGATATATTGTTGGAATGAAACAAATAGAAGAATTAACAGAAGGGGTTGACGGAATGCTTTTTGGCTCTATCTTTCATAAGGCAATAGAGTATTTATTTGCAGAAAAAGTAGGTAAATTAGTTACAGAAAATATTATAAATGAATTAAAAACTGACGAAAAACTTGATAAATGTTTAACACTAGCATTTGATGAAATTGTGTCTAACGGTAAGCCCACAGGTA
Organism: uncultured Bacteroidota bacterium; assembly: GCA_903837285.1. Lineage (GTDB taxonomy): Bacteria > Bacteroidota > Bacteroidia > Bacteroidales > GWA2-32-17 > GWA2-32-17. Next base: position 26,438 of record CAILUD010000188.1, read on the forward strand.
CTTTATCAGGACTTTATCTTCTTAATTATCAGATTTTAAAAAAATATCTTATTCGTTTAATTGAATTTGATAAACAAAGAGCACCATTTACTGTTTTAGGATTTGAAAAGGAGGTTACTTATCTAGTAAATATTGAATTAGAAGATAATAGTCAAACTATTAAAATCAGAGGTTTTATTGATAGATTGATTGAAAAGGAAGGAAGAATTATTGTGCAGGATTTTAAAACAGGAAATGTTGAAATAAAATCGAATGCCTTTGATGAAATGTTTTCTGAGTCTGGAAATAAAAGTTTTTCAGCAATGAGGCAGGTCATTATTTATTCTTTAACTTTTAATGATGATAAAAGGGTTAAGCCCGAGATTATTTCTGTAAGAAAATCAATTTCAAGTGATAGTATAAGCTTGAAAGTTGGTAATATTGAGATGGATAGTGTAATGGAAATAAAAAATAACTTTGATGCTGAATTAAAAAATATTTTGGCAAGAATTTTTAGTAAAACTGAACCATTTACACAAACTGAAAATCAAAAATCATGTGAATTTTGCGATTACAAACAAATTTGTCGTCGATGATTATAATAATTTATCTAATTTGTTAAATTTGCATCATGATTTCAGATTTTTCATCTTATAAAGTTAAAATTCGGGATATCGAATTTATTACGCCTGACGGTAATGCATGCACTCACACTGCTGCAATTTCTTTTTTTGATAAAAACAAGAAAGAACTTTTTTATATCGAGTTGGGTTATATCGATGCAAATAGAATTTATGATAAGATTAAAATAGGCGAGCCTGTAAATCTTGACAATTGTTATGTAGAAGAGTTTTCTTTGTCAAAGTACAGGAAAATGAATAATCTTGGCGCTGAAGATTTGGTTGTAATAAGATCATTCAGAGCAAAAAATGCAATTTTTGATGCAGTTGAAGTAACTGACTTTTCATTTGTGTCGTTTAGCGAAAAGCCTGTAACATTTCAAAACACTGCTTTTATTCATGGAGGTGTAACCTTTGCTTCTTCTGTATTTGAGGCAGGAAAAGTGAATTTTAATTCCTGCATTTTTAATAATGGAAATCTTAATTTTAGTAATACAAATTTTGGTCACGATGGCTTAAATTTTAAAAATGCAATAATTGGAAATGGTTTTAAAGATTTTCAATATGCATATTTTGGAAATGGTGATGTGTTATTTGCTAATACTTCTTTTGGAAATGGCGATATTTCTTTTATAAATTCAAATTTTGGTAATGGCGAAGTTTCATTTAAAGTTGCAGTATTTGGTAATGGTAAAATCGATTTTCATTATGCAACATTTGCCGAAGGTGATATAAGTTTTGAAAGAGCAGAATTTGGTGCAGGAAGAGTTGATTTTAGAACCGTTGAGTTTGGCTCAGGTAAAATTAATTTTAACAAAGCTGAGTTTAACGATGGTGATGTGACTTTTGATGAATCTGAAATGCAGGGTGGTAAGCTCACTTTTAAAAATGCTAATCTGGGAAACGGAGATTTTAGTTTCCAAAATTCACAATATGCAAAAACTGATGTCTCTTTTGAAAAAGCATTATTTGGAAAAGGAATAGTATCGTTTTATAATTCAAGTTTTCATACACTTTCTCTTAAATCTTGTCAGCTTAATAACTATGTTGATCTAAGAGTTTCTGAAGCTAATTTGCTTGATTTAAGCGATATTGTTGTTCGCGATATTATTGATCTAACTCCTCATGATTTTGAAGTTAAAGTAAAAGTTATGAGCATGACAGGTATGAGATTACTTGGAAGAGTTTACCTGGATTGGCGTGCTAATGGAGTTAAGAAAATGATTTATTCGCAAGAAAATACTGATTATTGGATGAAGGCGGAACAATTCAGAACTCTTAAACAAAATTTTAATGTTACTGGCCGATATGATGACGAAGATCTTGCTTATGTTGAATTTAAACGAAATGAATCAAAAGCTATTCTTAATGATGGTTTAAAGGAAAGTAAAATTTCTTCAATCTTGCATTATCCTGCATATTGGTTTAAGCTATGGGTTTTTGATAAAATGGGTTTATATGCAACTTCACCTATGCGAGTATTGGTAAGTGTTGCCGTGACCTTTTTTGCTTTGGTTTTTATTTCTTTTGGACTCACCCTAGTAACAGATACCTGCATAAATTGTACTGCTGCCGATGCTTCATTATGGGTTCGGTTTTGGGATTTGACATATTATAGCGCAATAACATATTTAACTATTGGATATGGTGATTGCTCTCCAGTTGGAATTTTACGAATAGTTGCAGGTGTAGAGGGATTTATTGGAGTGTTTATGATGGCGTATTTTACAGTTGCTTTTGCCAGAAAAGTATTGAGATAATTTTGTTTTATTCAATTAAAATTACTTAAAAATTTACTATTTTAGTATGCTATAATTTAAGAAGTCTATTCTTTTATTTCTGCTTTATTTGTTGTAATATGCAGTAAATTTTAAAGTGTAATACCAACTATAATTATAAAATAGTACAACCAATTGCCACTCTTTTTAGAAGAAGGTAGGGAGATGAATAAAAAATGGGCTATTTTATAATTGTAACTGGTTTAAAAAGGTAGAATAATTAATTAAGGATTTTAATAATAATCAAATGAAAAATATTTATTTCTTAATAATATTGTTATTTGTTATAGGATGTAAATCGTCGCATAACAATTATACAGCTAATAATCAAGCCGTAGTTTTGCAATTTAAAGAAGATTCATTAATTAGAAAAGAGTTTAATAGAATTAGTCCTGAATATAAATTCAACGACTTATTCAAAACTGAATGTGCAAAATTTTATAAAGGAGATAATTTAATTGAAATATGTGCATTTAATGATCAGGATTCTACTTATCAAAAATCCAATTTTGTAATAGTAAAATTAATTAATAGTGAAGTGCAAATCTCTGATACAATTTTCATGGAACAACCGGTATATGTATCAAGTTTGAATTTATCTGTTGATGTATATAATGATTATTTTTTTATTGCTTGGGTAACTGAGAATACTCAAACCTATATTCCATCAACAATTAATATTAAATGTTTTAATATTAAAACAAAAGAGAAAATTTTTCAACATATAGTTTATGAACAAACATGGGGAATTATGTTTTTATCGGTAATTTATAACCCATTTACTAATTCTGTTTTATTTGCATATAATGACTATAATGAAAAAGGTAGTAGTTCACTGTTTTATGGAAGTTTACAGTTTAATTATCTGTTAAGTCAAAATCCAAAGCTTAAACCATTTTCTATTTTAAAGTATGAAAAAACTGACAAAAGTAATCCTCATTTTATCAGAACTAAACAGAAAATGTTTTTATATCACTCAGCAGGTGGTAAATATGGAATTTTTGCGAATAACAGACAGGGCGGAGTTGGTTTTTCAATAATCAGTAAACAGAATGTACCAAAAGTTTACAGAACTATTTCTGATAAAAGAACTGTTAATAATAAATTAATTATTATAAGTGATACTGTTTATTATCAGCATGTAATAGGCGTATATGATGAAGATTATGAAATCAAGAAAATTGCTGTTAAAGATATTGAGGTATTTGAGTGACTTTTATTTTAAAACTGTTTTGTAATGAATGTGTTTGTATACTTTATTAAAAGATTTTTGATCATAATAATTGTTTCTTTATTTATTGGTGCAAATTGTTATTCTCAAATTGTATTAAATGATAGAAAATCTGAAATTACAACTCCACAAATTGATTCTTTAAAAAATATTCTTAAAACTATAAAACCTGATACAATAAAAGTAAAAGTATTAAAAGAATTGTGTCAAGAATACATTGATCATAACTCCGAAAAAGCACTGCAATATGGTGAACAAGGTCTACAGCTTTCTATTAAGTTAAATTATAAACTTGGGCAAGCCAATTGTCTTCGTTTGCTAGGAATTTATTATGATAATAATGGTAACTATAAACTTGCTTTTGAGAATTATATAAAATCTTCTGAAATATATAGCCAGCTTGGAATAAAAGATAAAATGGCAAGTTGTTATACAAATATTGGAGTAATATTTTACTCTCAGGGAAATCATTCTAAAGCACTAGAATTTTATCGAAAATCATTAAAACTATATAAAATATTAGGAAATGAAACTTCAATAGCATATTGTTATACAAATATTGGGAATTTATATCTAGATCAAAGTGATTATTCTAAAGCTGTTGAATATTTTCAGAAAGCAGAAAAAATTGCCGAAAAAGTTGGCGATAAATTAGTGATTGCTGCATGTAATGCTAATATTGGAGGAATATATTATTATCAACAATCATTTAGTAAGTCACTTGAATATTACAATAAAGCGCTTAAAATAAGCGAAGAAATTGACGATAAAAGTGGTTCAGCTAATTGCTTAAATAATATTGGTAATATATACTATAGCCAAAACTTTTTTAAAGAATCATTAGTGTTTTTTCAAAAATCTTTAAAAATTCGTCAAGAAATAGGCGACAATCAGGGTATCGCTTCATGTTATAATAATTTAGGGAATGTTAACAATGGTCAAAATAATTTTGTAACTGCAAACGATTATTTTTGTAAGGCATTAAAAATATATGAAACTCTAGGCGACACTGGCTGGATCTCGGTCGTTTATTTAAATCTTTCGGAGTTAAATGTAAAATTAAAAAAATATAATATTGCTAAAGAATATGCAGAAAAAAGTTTATTGTTAGCTTCTAAAATTGGCGAATTGCAAACGGTTTCTTTGGCATACGAAAACCTAGCTAAATCATATAAAGGTTTATTTAATTATCAAAAAGCTTTTGAGAGTTATGAATTATTTAAAAAGGTAAATGATTCAATTTTCAATTCAGATAAACATCAGCAATTTGTTGAAATGGAAGCTATATACCAAGGCGAAAAGAAACAAAAAGAAATAGAACTTAAAGAGACTCAATTAGCAAAAAAGGATATTGAAGTTAAGCAAGAAAAAACCATGAAATATGCCTTTGTTATTGGATTTATTCTAATGATAATTTTATCAGGATTTATTCTTAAAAGTTATAGAGATAAAAGAAAGGCAAATCTTAAATTAAGTATACTTAACAATGAAATAACTATTCAAAGTCATAAAATTGAAGAAAAAAATGAAGAGCTAAATCAACAAAATGAAGAAATTAGAACACAAAGAGATGAAATAGAATCGCAAAGAGATTTAGTTGAAGTTCAGAAAGAACATATTCAGGAAATTTTTAAACAGGTAACTGATAGTATTAATTATGCAAAACGAATTCAAGAGGCTGTTTTACCTATTAGTATTGAATCAAGATCTGTATTAGGTGAACATTTTATACTTTTTAAACCTAAAGATATTGTTTCTGGAGATTTTTACTGGACAGTTAAAATAAATAATCTTCTCTTTGTTGCAGTTGCTGATTGTACCGGACATGGTGTTCCAGGTGCTTTTATGTCAATGCTTGGAATTAGTTTTTTAAACGAAATTGTACATAAGCAAGAAATAAAAAACGCTAACTTAATTTTAAATCATCTGAGAGTAGAAATTATTAATGCCCTTCAACAAAAGGGTGTGCAGGGTGAACAAAAAGATGGTATGGATATTTCTTTGTTAGTTGTTAACGCAGACACAAATGAAGCGCAGTGGGCAGGAGCTAATAATCCTCTTTACATCATTTCTTCTGTCATTCCGAGCGAACGTGAGGAATCTAGTCTGAATATAAATATAGCTGCGCATGAAAATTGTTCTTTTCAAACTCAGAATGATAATAGAGAATTAATTGAACTTAAAGGTAATAAAATGCCAATTGCCATATACCCTCAAATGAATGAATTCACAAATCATGAATTTTTCTTACATAAAGGAGATAGCGTCTATCTTTTTACAGATGGTTATGCCGACCAGTTTGGTGGACTAAAAGGAAGGAAATTTATGTACAAACAATTTAAAGAAATTTTACTTCAAAACAATTATAAATCAATGATGGAACAAAAATCATTACTTGAAGTAGCTTTTAAAAACTGGAAAGGTGAATTTGAACAAATTGATGACGTGACAATATTAGGAATTAAAATATAGAATTATGAAAAATTTAAATTTTAAATTATTTTTATTCTGTGCAAATTTAATATTAGTGTTAAATGTTAATTCACAGGATTTAATAAATAATAATAATTATTCTAAACAAGATACTTCCACAGTTAGAAAATTAATCGAATTAAGTGAACATTATCAGGATATTAATCCAGACTCTCAATTGTTTTGTTTAAACAAAGCTATAGTTTTAGCCACAACTTTAAAAAATAATGTGTCAATTGCAGATTGCAATGTGAATATAGGATTATTTCATGCAAAATCTAATAACTTTAATAAAGCATTAAGGTATTTTACTACATCATTAAAATTATATAGAAAAGAAAAGGATAAGAAGGGAATTATAGATTGTCTTATAAATATTGGCTTAGTATACAATTATCAGGATGATTATCCTAGTTCAATTAAATATATTTCTATTGCTCTTTTGCAATCTATTGAAATAGCAGATAATAAACGAACTGGTAAATGTTATAACAATTTAGGAATGACATATTCAAGTATAGGGAATTCGGATTCATCAAAAATTTGCTTTAATGAAGCTATTAGATTATATAAAACTATTGATAACCAAAAAGGATTGGCAAGTTGTTATGGTAATCTAGCTAATTTATATTTTGATTTAGGCAAACATCAACTTTCAATTGATTATAATATTAAAGCATTACAAATATCCGAAAAACTTAATAATAAATCAGAGATTTCCAATTATTATAATAATATTGGTTTAGTATATGAAAATATTGAAAATTATGAAAAGGCTATAGAATATTATACTAATTCATTAAATATTGCGATAGATATTAAGGATAGTTTATCAATTGCATATTCATATGGTAATATTGGAAATGCTTATACTAATACTAAAAAATTTAAAGAAGCTGAAATTTATTTAAATAAATGTCTAGATATTTTAATAAAATTAAATCAATTGCATGGAATTGCAACTTGTTATAGTAGTATAGGTATAATTGAAGCAGAATTAGGCAATTTATATAAATCAGAAAGTTATTTATTAAATGCTTTAAAAATTAATCTGGAAATAGATAATAAGCCTAGTATAATTGTTAGTTATAATAATTTATCTGGGTTATATGTTAGATTAAAACAATATAATAAAGCAATAGATTTTGCATTAAAAGGAGCTGCGCTTTCTGAAGAATTAGGAGCGGTTAGAAATCGTATTTTTTCATATCAGTATTTGTATTCAACTTATGATAGTTTAGGTGATTATAAGAAAGCCTATTATTATCATAAATTATTTAAGCAATATAATGATAGTATAAACAATGAACAGAATTACAATAATATTAATGATATTGAAGCAAAATATCAAAATGAAAAGAAACAATTAAAAATTGAAAATCTTGAAAAAGAAGATATTATTAAAACTTCTAAACTTCAAAAACAATTAATATTAATTATTTCATTTGTTATTGGGTTTGTGTTAATTTTATTATTCTCTATTCTGCTATACCGACTTTTTTTACAAAAGAAAAAAGCAAATATTTTATTGGCAAAAAGGAATACCGAAGTACTTCAACAAAAGGAAGAAATTTCAACACAACGAGATGAAATCGAAGCTCAGCGTGACGAAATTGAAGCGCAACGCGACTTGGTAACAATACAAAAAGAAAGTATTGAAGAAATACATAAAGAAGTAACCGATAGTATCAATTATGCAAAGCGAATACAGGAAGCAGTTTTGCCAATAAGTATTGAATCAAGATCTGTGTTAGGTGAACATTTTATACTTTTTAAACCTAAAGATATTGTTTCTGGAGATTTTTACTGGACAGTTAAAATAAATAATCTGCTATTTGTTGCGGTTGCTGATTGTACCGGACATGGTGTTCCTGGTGCATTTATGAGCATGCTTGGAATTTCATTTTTAAACGAAATTGTACATAAACAAGAAATAAAAAACCCTAATCAAATTTTAAATCATCTAAGGGAAGAAATTGTATATGCGCTTCAACAAAAAGGTGTGCAGGGTGAACAAAAAGATGGTATGGATATTTCATTGCTAGTTGTTAATACTGATACCAATGAAGCACAATGGGCTGGAGCTAATAATCCTCTTTACATCATTTCTTCTGTCATTCTGAACGTATGTGAAGAACAATTTTCTTGCGAAGCAAAATCTATTTCTAGTAATATAGATTCTTCGCAAGCTCAGATTGATAATAGAGATATAATGGAACTAAAGGGTAACAAAATGCCAATCGCCATTTACCCTCAAATGAAAGACTTTACCAGCCATGAATTTTCGTTGCAAAAAGGAGATAGTGTATATCTTTTTACAGATGGTTATGCCGACCAGTTTGGTGGTCCAAGTGGAAGAAAATTTATGTATAAACAATTTAAAGAAATGTTACTGCAAAACAATAATAAACCTATGAAAGAACAAAGAGAAATTCTTGAATTTGCATTTGAAAACTGGAAAGGTGAATTTGAACAAATTGATGATGTAACGATTTTAGGTATTCGTATATAATGTTATGAAGATAAATGATTTAAAGTATTTATTGCTCTTTTTATTGTGCCTTTTTGTTTTAGCATTAAGATCGCAAGAAACTAAAATAATTGATTCTCTTAAACAGGCTCTTAAAAGCTCTAAACACGATACAACACGTTGTAGTATTTTAAATGAGTTGATAACTGCAGAATATGATGAAAAGGTTTGGCCAAAATATAATCAGCAATTACTCGATATTTCGCTTAAAAATATAAAAATTTCAAATCCAAATGAAAGAAAATTTTATTTAAGTTGTTATGCAGTTTCATTAAATAATTTTGGTTATTTATATGTGAAACAAGGTGATATTTTAAAAGCATTTGAATATTTTAATAAATCATTACCTATACAGAAAGAAATAAATGATAAATTAGGAATGGCTGGTTCATTATTGAATCTTGGTATGTTATTCCGTCAGCAAGGAAATATAACAAAAGCCTTAGAATACTATCACAGTGCATTGAAACTGCAAATTGATGTTAATAACAAAACCGGTATTGCTGATTCATACAATAATATAGGTTTTATTTATGATAGTCAGGGAGAATATTTAAAAGCATATGAATATTACAATAAAGCATTAAATATTAATATTCAAATTAATAACAAAAATGGTATTGCAATATGTTATACTAATATTGCATTTCTTTATAATACAAAAAGTGAGCTTTTCATTTCTGGATCAAATGAACAGCGAGCTAAAAATGGTCATAAACAAGCTTTAGAATATTTAAATAAGTCTAATAAAATTCAGGAAGAAATAAATGATAATGAAGGACTGGCAAGCTCATTAAATAGCATTGGTAATTTATACGAGAATTATGGAGATCCAAATTGTAATTTATCAATTGATGAATGTATTATTATTAGTCAAAAGAAAGCATTTGATTATTATATAAAAGCTTTAGAATTACGTAAAGACATTAATAGTAAAGCAGGGATAGCAATTTCATATGAATCTCTTTCGGCATTAATGTTAAAGCAAAATAAAATTGAAGAAGCATATAAATATGCAGATTTAAGTATGAAAACTGCTAAAGAATTAGGATTTCCTGAAGCTATAAAAGATGCAGCCATTCTTCTAAAAATGATATATGAAAAACAAGGAAAATATAAGCAATCAATGGAAATGTTTGAATTATATATTCAAATGCGTGATAGTATTATAAACAATGAAAACAGGAAAGCAACATTTAAAAAGCAATTTCAGATTGAATATGAGATTCAGGCAACAAAGGATAGTATTACAAATGTAACAAAGGTTAAAGAAGAGCAATATAAACACGAGCAGGCAATTAAACAGCAACGGATGTACACTTTTGGCGGGCTTTTTGGATTTATCCTTATGCTAGTTGTTGCGGCTGTCTCGTATTATGCTTTCAAAAATAAAAAGAAAGCAAATATCTTATTAGAACATAAAAATTTTGAAATTAATCAGCAAAAAGAAGAGATTTCCACTCAGAGAGATGAAATTGAGTTGCAAAGGGATTTAGTAACAATTCAGAAAGAAGAAATAGAAGAGATTCATAAAGAGGTTACTGATAGTATAAACTATGCAAAACGAATACAAGAAGCTGTTTTGCCGGTTAGTAATATTGCAAGATCTGTTTTAGGCGAACACTTTATTCTGTTTAAACCAAAAGATATTGTTTCGGGTGATTTTTACTGGACAGTTAAAATAAATAATCTGCTATTTATTGCAGTAGCTGATTGTACAGGACATGGAGTTCCAGGAGCTTTTATGAGTATGCTAGGTATTAGTTTTTTAAATGAGATAGTACAAAAACAGGAAATAAATAAAGCAAACCAAATATTAAATATTCTAAGAAAAGAAATCATTAACGCACTTCAACAAAAAGGTGTGCAGGGTGAACAAAAAGATGGAATGGATATTTCATTACTCATTGTTAATACAGATACATATAATGCACAGTGGGCGGGAGCTAATAATCCTTTATACGTCATCCCTTCTATCATTCCTTCTGTCATTCTGAACGAACGTGAAGAATCTGTCTCTAGTAATACAGATTCTTCGGATTTGCCTCAGAATGACAATTATAATTTAGTTGAACTTAAAGCAAACAAAATGCCTATTGCTATTTACCCTGAAATGAAAGAATTTGCAAATCACGAATTTATATTGCATAAAGGCGATTCTGTATATTTATTTACTGATGGATATGCCGATCAGTTTGGTGGTTTAAAAGGAAGAAAATTTATGTATAAGCAATTTAAAGAAATATTATTGAAGCATTCAAATAAACCATCGTCTGAACAAAAGGAATTATTGGAATCTGCTTTTGAAAACTGGAAAGGTAATTATGAACAAATTGATGATGTAACAATTTTGGGAATAAGAATTTAATTTTATTATTTTTGTAGTAGTATATGAAATTTTACAAAAATAAAAAAGCAAATAAAAATTTGATGTTTGTTCCTCTTAACAGACTTAATTTGCTATATTTTTTATTAGTATTTTATTTATCAAGCATCTGTAATTATTCTTCTGCGCAAACCAAAGCGGTTGATTCACTTAATCTTATAATTAAGAATGCTAAACACGATACAATTCGAATGCGTATTCTTAATGAAATGGCTAAAACAGAAAATGATGACAGCCTTATAATAAATATAGATAATAAAATAGAAATTCTAGCAAAGAAAAATCTGGCTTCAAGTCCAACAGCAGTTGTAAGAAATACCTGTTTACAATATAGAGCAAATACAATTTATAGAAAAGGACTTAGTTGTTACAGGCAAAGTGATTATTCAAAAGCCATTGAATATTACAATCAAAGCTTAAAAATTCGTGAAGAAATAAGCGATAAAATTGGAATCTCATATTCCTTAAATAGCATTGGTTTAGTTTATTCTAATCAGGGCGATTACGCAAAAGCAATTGATTATTACAATAAAAGCTTAAAAATAAGTACCGAGCTAAAAAATAAAAGCAGAATTTCTACTACTTTATATAATATTGGAATTGTATATTACAATCAGGGTGATATTCCTAAAGCGCTCGAAAATTATAACAAAAGTTTAAAAATTGATAAAGAGCTAGGTGATAAAGGAGGAATATCATTTTCATTAAATACAATAGGAGTTATTTATTACAACCAAGGCGATATTCCTAAAGCAATAGAATATTTTAATAATAGTTTAAAAATTTTAGAAGAAATTGGTGACAAAAGAGGTATTTCAAATGCTTTAGTCAATTTTGGTATGATTTATTCTGAGCAAGATGATTTTATTAAAGCATTAGAATATTTTAACAAAAGTTTAAAAATACTTAATGAAATTGGAGATAAAAACGGAATTTCATTGTCATTAAATAATGTTGGAATAGTATATTCAGAATTGGCAAATGAAGCAAAGTTAAAACATGATGATAAAGGCTGCGATTCTTTAATAAATATATCTCTTGATAATTATAATAAGAGTATGAAAATTTGTGAAGAAATAGGCGACAAAAGTGGCATCTCTGCTTCATTAAATGGAATGGGACAAATTTATTTTAGTCATAAACAATACAATAAATCAATAGAGTATTTCAATAAAAGTTTAAAGCTAAGTGAGGAATTAGGCGATAAAAGTGGTATTTCAGCCTCATTAAATAATCTTGGAAAAATTTATCTAATAAATAACGAAACTCAAAAAGCCTTATCCTGTGCTCAAAGGGCATATAATCTTACAAAAGAGACAGGTTATGTTCAAGATATTAAAAGTGCTGCCAAACTATTAGAAGAGATTTATGCTAAACAGGGTAATTATAAATTATCGAGATTGTATTTTGGCGAATATATTGCAATGAGCGATAGCATGAAAAAAGATGAAAATCAAAAACTAGTTCAACAAAAATATTTTCAATATCAATATGAAAAGCAGGCAAGCATTGATAGCATTGCAAATAGCAAAGCAATGGAAATAAAAAATATTGAGCTGGGGAGACAAATTGCCGAAAGTAAAAAACAAAAAATTATTATTGTATTTGTTGTTTTAGGATTAATCTTTATAGCTATAGTTGCAGTTTTTATATTTCGTTCGTTGCGAATTACTCGTAAGCAAAAAAATATTATCCAGGACCAAAAGCAAATGGTTGATGAAAAGAATTTCATGCTTAATCAACAAAATGAAGAAATATCTACTCAACGTGATGAAATTACTGCTCAACGTGATTTAGTAACATTACAAAAAGAAGAAATTGAGTTTATACATAATGAAGTTTCACAAAGTATAAATTATGCAACTCGTCTGCAATCTGCTATTTTGCCAGGATTTGAAATTATTAAAGATTTTGTTTCTGATCACTTTGTTTTATATAAACCCAAAGATAAAGTTAGTGGCGATTTCTACTGGTGGTCAGTAGTTGAGGACCATTTAATTATTGCAGTAGCCGATTGTACAGGTCATGGAGTACCCGGAGCATTTATGTCTATGCTTGGCACTTCATTTTTAAGAGAAATTGTTGTAAAAGAATATATGACTAATCCTGGAATAATTTTAAAACGTTTACGTAAAGAAATTATTCATACTTTAAAACAAAAAGGTACAGCAGGAGAGCAAAAAGACGGAATGGATATGGCTCTTATTGCAATAAATAAAGATAATCTTGAATCGCTATTTGCAGGAGCAAATAACCCTCTATATTTGTTAAGAAATGGTGAGTTGATAGAGATTAAAGGAGATAAAATGCCTATTTCAATTCATTTGCGAATGGAACCTTTTAAAAATAATAATATAAAATTAGAAAAAGGCGATTGTTTATACCTGTTTACTGATGGTTTTGCCGATCAGTTTGGCGGTCCAAAAAACAGGAAGTTTATGTACAAACAATTTAAGGATATATTGTTATTAAATTGTAATAAACCCATGTCAGAGCAAAAAGAGATTATTGAAAGTGCCTTTGATAATTGGAGAGGAGAGGGCGAACAGATTGATGATGTTACTGTTGTTGGAATAAAAATTTAATTTCCATAAAAAAAAATATGCAAAAACGAATAATTTTTATTGTTCTATGTTTTTCGTTTTTTGTTGTTAATTCGTTTTGCTTTTCGCAGAATACCAGAATTGATTCTCTAATAAATGCCCTTAAAACAATAAAAGCAGATACTTTAAAGGTTAAAACTTATAATAAACTTTTTTTAGAATTTGAATATGAGGATACAATAAAAGCCCGAGAATATTTAAATAAAGCACTTGCAATATCAAAAAAAAATAATTATAAAAATGGACTTGCAGATACTTATTTATATTTTGGATATTATTATGAAGATAATGGAAATTATTTAGATGCATTAAAAAATCATCTCGAGAGTTTAAAAATATGTAAAATTTTAAATGATAAAAGAGGTATTGCAAGTTCATATAACAATATAGGAAATATTTTTCAGGCACTAGGCAATTATCCAGAAGCGTTAAAAAATTATTTATCTTCTTTAAAAATTAAAGAAGAATTAGGAGATAAAGTAGGCATTGCACGTGCTTATAATAATATTGGAATTATTTATAGAGGTCAAAACAATTATAAAGAAGCATTAAAAAATTATAATATTTGTTTAAGGTTATGCGAAGCTTTGGGCGATAAAGCAGGTGTTGCAAGTTCGTATAATAATATAGGGCTTATTTGTTTTTATACACGCAAATATGAAGAAGCATTAACAAATTACTTTGCATCGTTAAAAATTGTAGAAGAAATAGAAGATAAAGTTAGTATTGCATATACTTATAATAATATTGGAGGAGTATATTTTGATCAAGGCAATTATAACGAAGCTTTAAAAAGATATTTGGCTTCTTTGACAATAGAAAAAGAATTAGGTAACAAAGCAGGTGTTGCAAGTTCTTATATAAATATTGGTGATGTTTATACTAAACAAAAGAAATACAAAGAAGCTAAAGAATTTCTTGTAAAAGCAAAAGAATTTTCAAATGAAATTGGACATAAAGAATATTTAAGAATTTCATACTGCAGTTTAACAGTTCTAGATAGCGCTATAGGTAATTATAAAGGAGCTTATGAAAATTATAAGCTTTATATTTTGTATCATGATAGTATAGATAATGAAGAAACTCGAAAAAAAACAATTCAATCTCAAATGACTTTTGATTTTGAGAAAAAAGAAGCTGTTGCAACTGCCGAACATAAAAAAGAACTAGAAAATCAACATTCTTTAGCCGAAGAAAAAAGTAGGAAACAGAAAATAGTTATAATGTTTGTAGTATTTGGTCTATTGTTAGTACTTGTATTTGCAGGGTTTATTTTCCGTTCATTAAGAATTACAAGAAAACAAAAGAAAACAATTGAAAAACAAAAAATAGTTGTAGATGAGAAGAATATTCAGTTAGGGCAACAAAATGAAGAAATTTCAACTCAGCGTGATGAAATAGAAGCCCAGCGCGACGAAATTGAAGCTCAACGTGATTTGGTAACAATTCAAAAAGAAAGTATCGAAGAAATTCATAAAGAAGTAACAGATAGTATTAATTATGCAAAACGAATTCAGGAAGCTTTACTTCCGGTTACTGAATCTTCTAGATCAATATTAGGAGAACATTTTATACTTTTTAAACCTAAGAATATTGTAAGTGGAGATTTTTACTGGACTACAAAAATAAATAATTATTTAATTGTAGCAGTAGCAGACTGCACAGGACATGGAGTTCCCGGAGCTTTTATGTCAATGCTTGGTATTAGTTTTTTAAATGAAATAGTACAAAAGCA
>CAILUD010000189.1 GCA_903837285.1 uncultured Bacteroidota bacterium
ACCATTTACTGTTATCCAGTAAAAGTTATGCCATCCATAATAACCTACTCCTCCGGTATCAATTGTTGCAATAGGTGTATTATTTATTGGTGAAGGAGTATAGGTTGTATTTTGAACTGTATCCATCCAGTATCCATAACCTACCGAAGGTTGTTGTCCGCTAAGTAAGGAGTAAACTGGTCCACAAACGGTAGTGTCACTAGGTCCAACAAGCGATATAGCTGGTTGTATGCTGCCAAAATATACGTTTACAGAATCGTATCCTGTACAATAACCGTTATCTTCAAACCAATACAATGTTTTCCACACGTTAGCTGCGCCATTTCTAATTGTTGTACAAGCCGAATCCTTAAAGTTTACATTATAATTACCATCTATGGCATCATAGTATGCAATTCCACCTTGGGGACAACTCCATGTACCTCCAGGAAAAGAAGGAGTAGCGCAAATATTTGCCCATAATCCGCATACAGAAGTATCTAAACCTGCATCTGGCATTGGTTGTACTTTAAATTCTACCCTAATTGTATCGCGATCAGAGCAAACAGGGGAAAGAGCATTAGATTCTCTCCACACAAATTGATATACTCCATATTCGGATACTGTTACATCTGATAATGGATTACCAGGTGAAACAAAGTCTGCTGTACCATTTACTGGAGCAGAAATTGTTGACCAAATTCCAACAGGATTGTCAATACTCCAGTTGGCTTCCATATTATATGATTTTCCACAAAGAGCAGTATCTTTTCCGGCATATGTAAGTGGTACATCATAAAAAACAACCCTTACTGTATCCATTCCTGTACATCCAATACCATTTTGAGAAACAAAAATTAAATAATATTCTCCTACTGAAAAATGATAAGCTGAATTTCCCATTGCCGAAATATCTGCTGTTGCATTGAATGGATTTGGAAGTGGGCTAGGAGTGATAGTAGGACCTGTTGGAGAAGAAATCCAATATCCATTAGTAACACCACTACCAAGTGTGTCTAAAATTAAATTTGCCGATGTTCCACAAACACTTATTGTTGAAGGTGGAGCTGGGTTTGGTGGTCGGGTAAATGTAACATTCACAGCGTCAACATCTGTACAGTTACCATTCTCGGCATGCCATGTAAAGGTAACCGTATATGTTACAGGAACAAAAACAGGAATCCATACAGATGGGCTTGGATCATATATATCGGGTGTAAATTGAACAGGTACCGATGAAGTCCAGTATCCTGTATATGTACTGTCTGCTGATAAATTATATCTATTACCGCAAGCAGTTGCATCAGGTCCTGCATTTGCAACCGGAACTTGCATAAATTCAATACTTACTGTATCTCTTTTAAAACAACCATTATTTGTTTCAGTCCAAACATATTCAAATGACCCATAACCTGGACCTACAATATCAGAACTAGGACTATTTGGAGTACTTATTAATCCTGGTCCAGACCATAGTCCGGTACCCGAAGTGCTCATTTGAGCTAACATGTTATAATTTAATCCACATATCGCAGTATCTGGTCCACCATGTGCAACAGGGTCTTGAATGAATGTTAAAGTAACAACATCTGATGCGTTACACGGTCCATTTACTTCATTCCATTGATAGGTATATGTGCCAGGTAAAGTAACTGTTACCAAAGAATTTATAAGATGATTATTACTTCCACCGTAACCTGAGGTTCCTGGTCCGGTTAGCTGAGTCCAGCTTCCAACATAATTTGGATTATCTGGAATATCTGCGTTAAATTGACCTGCTGTTCCGCAGAAAGAAGTATTTGGACCGGCATCAGGAGTCGGTATCATACAACAATTAGGCGTACCAGCACCAAGAACTTGAATATAATGAACTACTGTATCACCTATACAGCCTGTTAATGCATTTGTTGCAATTAAAGAAACCTGATAAACACCTGCTACGTACCATGTTAATGTAAATGGGCCTTGTGTTCCTGCTGTTCCTTGAAGGATTGTTGCACCACCAAAATTCCATGGAAATGTACTACCACCTGTACCATTATAAGTAACAATAGCATCTTCGCCAGCACAAATAACTGAAGTTAATGAAAAATCTGACGTTGGTATTGGGTTTACTGTTATATCAATATTATCAGTTGCTGTGGCACCGCAGGCATCGGTTGCAGTAACTGTATATGTATGCGGCCCAATAGTAGGGCTCATTGTTATGTTAGCTAGTGGCGGCAATCCATTACTCCAATTTAAAGTTAAAGGGTTTACACCACCCGAAGCAGCAACACTGAAGCTTACGGGCAAAGCATCATTGCAGACTGTTTGATTTGATGTTACAGTTGCAACAACAGGTGTATTATCAATAATATTTAAAGTAACATCTTGCGTACCACACGGAGATGTCTGCACATGTAAAATAATCGTTTCAGTTCCTTCTGTTAAAGCATCTGTTAGTGCATTAATTATTAATCCAACGGAATCAGATCCAATAGGAATAATTAGAGAAGTAGGTATTGTTGTATAATCAACTCCATTCACAGCTGTTCCACCAATTGTGTAACTAACAGTAACAGGTGCTGTTGCGGGATTGTCTAATGTAAAACTAATTATTCCATCAGAACAATTTTCAATTGCACTTAATCCTAAACTTGGATTTGTATAATACGCTCCTAATCCAATTGCATTACCCTGAAAACTATTTTCTTCAAGGAAAACTCCTGAATCATAAGCACCATCACCAATGTCGCTTATTGCAAGTTTAATGTGATATTGCTGACAAGGAACAACATTAACTGTTGCTGTTAATGGAGTTGTAAATCCATCAAAACAAATTGTTGAACCAGTATTGTTAACATAATACATATTATATGCAAGAGAAGTACAGCCGGAAGGAGTTCCATACGAGCCTGAAGTTCCGCTGTTTACAGAATTAATAGTAACAGGTAATGTTGTTCCCGGAATAATTGCAATATTCTGGTTTGTATAACTTCCACCAAGTGGATTAGGTCCAGAAACAAAAAAACCGAATGCATCATTAAAGTTTGAGCAAACATATTCTGGATATTCTTCTGAACCAAAAACATACCTAAAATTTACAGTGTTAGAAAGCGGCACAAAGTCGAATTCTAAAACCACTGCATCATATGATGTGAATCCGCCTGAAAGTGTTGCTAATAAGGGATCGCCAGCACCGCTTAATGAATTACTTAAAAAGTATCCGTTAGCGTTTGGAACATTTGCAAAACCACCTGTTGACATAACAATACCGCTGGCGAGCCCAAGATTTGTAGCTGTGCCACCGGTTGTAAAGCTACCCAAACAGTTAGTTGGGCCCGAAGATGTAACGTTTGTAATAGTTACACCATTACCTACAAGAATATTTTGAACCAACTGCGTTGCAGTCATACCACCAGCTGTTACCAATTGCGATTTCACCTGAAACGAAAAAGCAAGAACTGCCAGGGAAATTAAGGCGAAAATTTTAACCTTGATTTTCATATTATTATTATTTATAAATTATCAATTGAGGTTACAATATTATCTTGAACAGCTTCAGTAACTTTCATTATTTTAAACAAATTTTTAAAATATGCGATATCAGAATATTCATAGAATATACCACTAGCTTGCCATTTGTTAGAGCCACTTATTGGCAACATATTAAATTCTTCTACTCCACGATATCCTCTAATGAATTTTATTAAATTATCAGCATGTTTCTGACTTTCAATACCCGAAATTTCAAAGGAGAGTATATGTTTTCCATTAGTGTTAGAAGTAAAAATACTTCCGGATGTTTTTGTTAATTTTACACTAAGGCCGGTTGTTTGAGCAATAGTGTTTTTCCCAATAAAAAGAAATAAAACTGCTAGGGTAAAAAATGAAATTAAGGTTTTCATATTTATTGTTTTTGGTTTTTTATATATAAGTCAATTAACTAGTGCATTTGGTTGCCTGAATACTAATAAAAATCGAACTATTTTTTCC
This sequence comes from uncultured Bacteroidota bacterium, assembly GCA_903837285.1. Lineage (GTDB taxonomy): Bacteria > Bacteroidota > Bacteroidia > Bacteroidales > GWA2-32-17 > GWA2-32-17. The sequence continues at coordinate 3,958 of CAILUD010000189.1, forward strand.
TATTTTTTTTAAACGGCTGAAAATTAATTCTTTTTAAAATTTTCCGAAATATACAAAATCTCTGAAATTTATGCAAAGTTTACGATATTTGAAGATTATTTCACGAAAAAAAGCATGCAATGAAACAAATAATATTTTTCTCCATTCTGATACTGATGAGTACTTCGGTTTTTTCACAAGAAGAAAATTCTGATTCTGATGATAGTTTGGGTCTATCGGGGTATCTCTCTCCATTTTTTGAAACAACCTCAATGGTAAAACAAAGCAATTATTTTGGAGGAGTTGGGGGCATTTTTGTTACTCCAAATATTATTGTTGGGGGTTTTGGTAAAGCAATGCTTACTTACTTTAAAGTTGATAGCGCTTATTTTGAGAGAGATAAAGTAACTAATAAAGAATATAATTTAGAATTAGACTTTGGTGGAGGCGGTTTAGTTTTTGGTTATAGATTTATGGCTACTAAAAAAATCAGACCAATTATAATGCTTTGGGCCGGTGGTGGAAGTATTTCACTAAGCGATAAAACCAGAAACAGAATTAAAGAATTATACGATGATTTTTTTCTTTTTAATGGAACCGTAGAAATTGATTATCAACCGTTAAAATTCTTATCTATAGGTATTGGAGCACATTATCAAATGGTCTCTGGCCTAAAATTATACGGTTATTCGAATAATGATTTTAATGGAGGCGGACTTTTTGTAAATGTTAAGCTTGGATCGTTTTAATTAACAAATTAAAAATAATTTATTTCCTGTTTATCACCTGTTTCAAATTCTTTAATCAGAGAAATTAAATTATTAGCCAAACGGCTAGCACCCAATCTAAACCATTCTGGATTCAACCATTTTTCACCCAAAACTTCTTTTATTATTGCAAAATAAACTAATGATTGTTCAGGAGTTACAACACCTCCAGCTGGTTTTATTCCAACCATTCTTCCTGTTTTTTCAAAATAATCTTTTATTGCGGTTACCATTACATATACAGCTTCAGGTGTTGCAGCAGGCTCCATTTTTCCGGTAGAAGTTTTAATAAAATCTGCACCTGATTCCATAGCTAACATACTTGCTAAATAAATCTCTTCAAATGTTGTTAATGCTCCTGTTTCTAATATAACTTTAACATGAGCTTTTCCAGCAGCGGCTTTAATAAGAGTTATTTCGTTTGCTACAGTTTGATAATCTTTTTCTAAAAATTTACCAACTGAAATAACCATGTCAACTTCATCAGCTCCTTTTTCAACGGCTATACTGGTTTCTGATAATTTAATTGAAATAAAAGTCTGCGACGAAGGAAATCCACCAACAACAGAAGCAATATTTACATTTTTAGCACTAAGCGATTTTTTTACTAAACCAACAAAAGAGGGATAAATACAAATAGCTGCGACATTTGGGATATCTGGAAAATTATTTGAAAAATTATTTACTTTTTCACATAATTCATTTACTTTTTTGTCGGTATCGGCAGTATTTAATGTTGTAAGATCAATTAAACTGAAAACTTTTTTCAAATTTCCAATATTTGACAAACTCATGGATTCTTTTGAAATCCTTGCTGTTTCTGATAAAACAAATTCTTTTGTAAGTGACATAATAGTTGTTTATTTAAAATCAAAAGTACGAGTTTTTGTTTTAATAAAATATCTTTAAATTTTATCTTTAAATTTGCTAAAAACATATAAAATTTTGCCAGAAACAATTAGAAATAAAAATGCAAATAGAAACATTAAAAGAACAGGATTTATCTGCTTTTGCAGAAATATATGTTGAGTTTATAGAATCTATACGAGATATTGGTTTTGAGATTTATTATGACTATAAACCTGAAATGAAAGAAAAAATGGAAAGAGTTTTTTCCATAGCAATAAAAAAACCTGAATGGAAAATTTTTGTCGCTAAAGAAAAAAATAAGATAATAGGATTTATTGCTGGTGATATTCGCCAAACATTTTTTCCATATTCAAAAATTGAAAAAATCGGATACATTTCGGCTGTTTATATTGCCGAAGAATTCAGAAAAGAGGGACTTGCAAGAAAATTCGAAAAGAAAATATGCGATGAGTTTTTTTCTAAACATAACATCAAATATCTCGAGCTTCATTGTTTAACAAATAACATTTCTGCAAAAAAATGTTGGAATAACATGGGATATGAGACTTTTCGCGAACAGTTAAGGAAAACTTTATAATTTTGTTTTTAAAGTTTTTATTTACAATTCCTTTCTTTCCAACTATAATTTCCAATTAGCGAGTATACTGATATCGCAGTTGTATAAATAAAATATACTAATTGTAGAGAAATAAAATACCAAAGTAATTTTTTTTGTTTATAAAAGTCAGAAGCAGAAAATAGTATAACAAAATCAAAAATTGATTTAATAATTAAACCAAAAAAGAATAAGAATATAATATGATGTATAAAAACAGAACTAATCAACAAAATAAATAATAATAAGTTTAATAAAATTACAGCAAAAGAAGTAATTAAAGATGTCGAATTTTTATAACCTTTTGCCTTTGAAGCCCATCTGACTCTTTGATTAAAGAACGATTTTATTCCTAATGGTGAATTTGTTAGAACTATCGCATTTTCAGAAAAAATAAATTTTATTTTATCTTTTGGTAATAACTTTATTGCATTATGAAGTAAAAAAATATCATCACCCGAGGCATACTTATTTCCATTTTCGCTTGAAATATTTTCCCATACTTTTCTTGTAAAAGCAATATTTGCTCCATTACACATAAACGGAGTTTTCATTTCGGCTGCTCCAGCTCCAACTGCCTGTAAACTCAAAAAATCGAGAGAAAAGAATTGTTGAAAAATGTTTTTTACTGCAATTTGTTTTACTGGTCCAATAATAAATTCGACATGCTCCGAATTATAAAAAGAAACCATACTCTCTATCCAATTTTTATCAGGAATACAATCTGCATCTGTAGCTAAAATTAATTCCCCTTTTGATAACTGAATTGCGTTCGCAATTGCTACTTTTTTCCCAAATTCATTTTCACCCAAGCTAACGAGACGACATTTAATTAAATTATTTTTATTTATTATTTCTGTCGTTTTATCTGTAGAATGATCGTCAATTATAATTACTTCAAAATGTTTATATGTTTGAATCGACAGTGCTTTTAATAAATTTAAAATATTTTTTTCTTCGTTTCTTGCAGCTATTATTATTGAAACAAAACTGGTTAAATCAGTTTTTTGATATTTATAATCTTTGTGCTTTAACCAGCCTAAATAAAAATAGCCAATAACTAAGCTGTAAAACAAAGAAATAGTGATAACTATAATCCAAATAAAAGTCATTTTAACTAATGCTTAAAAATGTATAAATTTACACCAATAAATCAATTTATGATTTAGTCCGTCACGTTGGTTTACGATTTAGGGTTTTATGTTGTGTAAACTCCTCATTTCGTTAATCATTAAAATTCTGGTTATGAAAGATGATAAAATTTTGGAGGTAAGTAAAGATGTAAAATGGATTGGAATCCTAGATAAAGACCTTGTTACTTTTGATGTGGTAATGGAAACAAAATATGGAACGACATATAATTCATATTTTATTAATGCTGAAAAAAAGGTTTTAGTAGAAACTGCAAAAGAGAAGTATTTCGATACTTATTTAGAAAAAGTAAAACAAGTTGTAAAGCCCGAAGAGATTGATTATATTATAATGAATCACACCGAACCTGATCATTCTGGATGTTTAAGGCATCTGTTACAGGTTGCCCCTCAGGCTGTTGTTGTTGGTAGCGGAAATGCTATTCGGTATTTGCAGGATATAATAGGAGTACCTTTTAAATCGTTACAAGTTAAAGATGGCGACAGTTTAAGTTTGGGAAACAAAACTCTTCGTTTTATGTCAACTCCAAATTTACATTGGCCAGATACCATGTTTACATATTTGGAAGAAGATAAACTTTTGTTTACATGCGATTCTTTTGGTGCCCATTATTGTGATAAGGAAATGTTTGATGATTTAGTGCCAAATTATGACGATGCATTTGAGTATTATTTTGATGTAATTATTAAACCTTATAGCAAATTTATGCTTAAGGCTATCGAAAAAATAAAACCTCTCGAAATAAAAACAATATGCACTGGACATGGTCCTATTCTTCGTTCAAATTGGAAAAAATATGTTGATTACGCCGAAGAACTTTCATTAAAATATTTAAAAGAAACAAATCACGATCAAAAAAATGTTCTTATTGCTTTTGTTTCTGCTTATGGCTATACTCGCCAGATGGCAGAGGCTTTTGCTGAGGGGATAAAGCAATCTAATTGTAATATTGTTGTTGAGTTAGCAGATGTTGAAAACATGACTTTAGGCGAAATTGATGCTAAATTAACAAGGTGCAATGGTTTAATTGTTGGTTCGCCCACTCTAAATCAGAACATAATGTTACCAGTTTACAAAGTTTTTTCGATGATAAATCCAATTCGTGAACGCGGTAAACCTGCTCTGTCATTTGGGTCATACGGCTGGAGTGGCGAAGCAGTAAAAATTATTGATGCTTCATTAAAAAGTTTAAAGTTAAATGTTATACGCGAAGGTGTCGCTATTAAATTTTCTCCATTTGGCGAAACAAGAAATATTCTTGTTCAAGTAGGAAGAGAATTTGCCAAATCTGTTGCAACTCAACCAGAACAAGTTAATTGCGACTAATAAAATGAAAGAGCAACAACGCAAAAGTGCATTACAGGTAAATTCAGGGGTTGAACAACCTTCAAATGTTAATGCCGAAAGCGTAAAACATATTCGCGAAAAACGAAAGAATAAAATTATTGCTAACGATTATACAAAAGAAATATTAAAGGGTAACAGAACAATTTTAAGTCAGGCAATTACTTTAGTTGAAAGCACATTGCCAGAACATCAGAATTTATCTCGCGAAATAGTTGAAGCTTGTCTATTGCATTCAGGCAATTCCATTAGAATTGGAATTTCTGGAGTTCCTGGTGTTGGAAAAAGTACTTTTATTGAAGCATTTGGCAAACAACTTACAAAACAAGGATACAAGCTTGCAGTTTTAGCTATCGACCCAAGCAGTGAAAAATCAAAAGGAAGTATACTTGGCGATAAAACCAGAATGGAAGATTTGGCTAACGATCCAAATGCATATATTCGACCTAGCCCATCTTCTGGAACATTAGGTGGTGTTGCCCGCAAAACCCGTGAGGCAATAATTTTATGCGAAGCTGCGGGATTCAATGTTATTTTTGTAGAAACAGTAGGTGTTGGACAATCGGAAACTGTAGTTAATCATATGGTCGACATGTTTTTATTACTTATGCTTGCTGGTGCTGGCGATGAATTGCAAGGAATAAAACGTGGCATAATGGAAATGGCCGATATTATTGCCATTAACAAAGCAGACGGAACAAATATTAAAAAAGCTGAAATTGCAGCTACAGAATACAGAAATGCTTTGCATTTATTTCCAGCTAACGAATCCGGCTGGATACCTCAAGTTGTTACTTGTTCTGCAATAACAAATCACGGAATAATAGAATTAGCTGAACTAACAAATCAATATTTTGAGAAAGTAAAGCAATCTGATTATTTTAAAATTCGCAGAAACTTTCAAGCAAAATATTGGATGTACGAAGTAATTTTCGAAAAATTAAAAGAAAACTTTTTCAATCAGCCTGATATTAAATCCAAATTAAACGAAATGGAACAAAAAGTTTTATCAGGCGAAATTTCATCAGTTGCAGCTGCGAATATTATTGTAAGTAAGTTATAATAAATTATTATACTTTTAAACTTCAATCATTATAAGCCTTCAAGTTTAATTACAATCATGTACATAGAGTCCACTCTTTGTTTTTAAATAAAAAATCTATAAGTTTGAGTTTTAAACCTCAAATAACTTATGGCATCAAAAATTTTCAAAAGAAAACCTATAGGTGAATTACTCAAAGAGACCGAAAATGAGAATAGCCTTAAAAAAACTCTTACCGCAACTGCATTAATTGCGCTTGGTGTTGGGGCAATTATTGGAGCGGGATTATTTGTAAGAACTGCTTCGGCAGCGGCAAATAATGCTGGTCCGGCTGTTACAATCGGCTTTATTATTGCAGGCATTGGATGTCTTTTCGCTGGATTATGTTATGCAGAATTCGCATCAATGATTCCTGTTGCGGGTAGCGCATATACGTATTCGTATACTACAATGGGTGAAATGGTTGCATGGATTATTGGTTGGGATTTAGTTCTTGAATACGCACTTGGAGCAGCAACAGTAAGTATTGCGTGGAGCGAGTATTTAAATAAATTACTAGGCTATTTTGATATGCGAATTCCATACGAATGGAGCCATTCTCCTTTTGAAATAAGTACTTTGGGAAATCATGGAATTATGAACATTCCTGCTTTATTTATAGTGTTTTTACTTACAGTTTTATTAATTAGAGGAGTAAGGGAATCATCATTTGTTAATGCAATTATTGTTATTGTAAAGGTTGCAATAGTTATTTTGTTTATTGGTTTTGGCTGGTCATACATAAATCCAATTAATCACACTCCTTTTATTCCCGAAGCAACATTATACACCGATTCACAAGGAATTTCTCATAACTTTGGTGGAATATTAGGAATTCTAGGTGCTGCAGGAGTAGTCTTTTTTGCTTTTATTGGCTTTGATGCTGTTTCAACCGCAGCTCAGGAAACCAAAAACCCAAAACGTGATATGCCTATTGGAATACTTGGGTCATTAGCAATTTGCACGGTACTATATATTTTATTTGCTTATGTTTTAACTGGTGTTGCGAGTCTTAACGATTTTAGAACTGTTGGAAAAGAAGCATCTGTTACATTTGCAATTCAAACATATATGCCAGGATATGACTGGTTAGGAAAATTAGTTACTGTTGCAATTTTAGCTGGATTTTCTTCAGTTATTTTAGTAATGTTATATGGCCAGTCACGTGTTTTTTATTCAATGAGTAAAGATGGCCTTGTACCAAAAATATTTTCTGATGTACATAAAAAATTTAAAACACCACATAAATCTAACTGGCTATTTTTAATCTTTGTTGGACTATTTGCTTCATTTGTACCTGGCGAAATTGTTGGTGATATGACAAGCATAGGAACTTTGTTTGCGTTTATTTTAGTTTGTGCCGGTATTTTGATTTTACGAAAAACAAATCCGGAAATTCCACGAAAATTTAAAACTCCTTTAGTTCCATTAGTTCCAATTTTAGGAATAATAACTTGTGGTGCTATGATATTTGGATTAGGACCTGCTAATTGGTATCGGTTGTTAGCTTGGATGGCTATAGGTTTAATAATTTATTTTATTTATGGTATAAGAAAAAGTAAATTAAGAGGTAAATAATTCGTATATATAACAAATTGTATGAGCACAGAAGCAAATACCGGATTTAAAAAAAGCTTGAACTTATTCGATTCTACTGCAATTGTTATAGGGTCAATGATTGGTTCCGGAATATTTATTGTTAGTGCCGACATGCTAAAAACTCTTGGTTCGCCAGGTTGGCTATTAGTTGCATGGGTAATAACTGGAATAATGACAATTTTTGCTGCATTAAGTTATGGCGAATTAAGTGGTATGTTTCCAAAAGCAGGAGGACAATATGTATACTTAAAAGAATGCTACAATCCTTTGGCTGGTTTTTTATATGGCTGGAGTTTCTTTACAGTAATACAAACTGGTACAATTGCGGCAGTTGCAGTTGGTTTTGCAAAATTTGCAGGTTATTTTTTTCCTGCGTTAGCATGGGAAGATATAAATACATTTCCGGTTTTCGGACTTAAAATTCATTATGCTCAATTGGTTGCAATTCTCTTAATTGTTCTGTTGACATTAATTAATACAAGGGGAATTAAAACAGGAAAAATTATTCAAACCATTTTTACTTCCACAAAATTATTATCGCTTTTTGGATTAATAATTGCCGGTTTTATTGCGTTTAATTGGGATATATGGAGCGCAAATTGGCAAAACCCTTGGGTAATTCAGAGTTTAACAAAAAGTGCTGATGGTAGTATGAATTTTGAGTCTTTGGTTAGTATTGTCGCCCTTGGTGCAATAGCCAGTGCAATGGTAGGAAGTATGTTTAGTAGCGATGCATGGAATAATGTAACATTTATTGCAGGTGAAGTAAAAAATCCAAAACGTAATATAGGCTTAAGTCTATTGTTAGGAACTGTAATCGTAACTGTTATTTATGTGTTGTTAAATGTTGTTTATCTTGCAACTGTTCCTTTAAATGATTTAGCATTTGCAAAAGACAACCGGGTTGCTCTTAGCGCATCCGAAGCTATTTTTGGCAGTAGCGGAACAGTTATTATTGCCATTATGATTATGATATCTACTTTTGGCTGTAACAATGGACTAATATTAGCTGGTGCAAGAGTCTATTACACCATGGCCAATGATAAATTGTTTTTTAAGAACGCAGGTAAACTCAATAAAAATTCAGTTCCAGCCTGGGCTTTGTGGATTCAATGTGTAATGGCTTCTGCTCTTTGTTTGAGTGGAAGATATGGAGATTTACTTGATATGGTTTCGTTTGTGGTAGTCATTTTTTATGTGTTAACCATTGCTGGAATTTTTATTCTTAGAAAAAAACAACCAAATGCAGAGAGACCATACAAAACTTTTGGTTATCCCGTCTTACCAGTTTTATATATTTTAATGGGAATTAGTTTTTGCACATTGCTTATTATATATAAACCACAATTCACCTGGCCAGGATTGATAATCGTGTGTGTTGGCATTCCAGTCTATTTTATATGGAAAGCCATTAAAAAGTAGGCGATCTTTTACGTTGTTAAATATTTAAAAACACTGATATATTAATAAAAAAAATGAACGGAGACAATATAAAAACATTCATCTCTTTTTTAAATGAAAGCGTTGAAAACAATAGCTTTGTTAAACTGGCCTTAATGAATAAACGAGTTAAAACTAACGAATTAAACACCGTTACAGCTAAGTTAATAAAAACAAAAGATGAGTTTAAACTTTCATTTGTATATAGATATCCAACAAAAGATATTACCAAGAATTATACGTTATTCGAGAGTAAGAATATTATTGAACAACTTTTATTAAATTATTTTTTTCAGGCCGATATTTATACTTTAACTACTGATTGGTTTTTGTCAATTAATAAAAACAATATTGTTTCTTTGAGAAAAAAACCTCCAAGTATTGTAGAAAAACCTGCTCTTTCACATGATGAGATTAAAAACAGATTAATAAAAACCGAGAATAATATTTATTTAAAAGAACTGGGAATTACATCAGCCGACTGGCAGGTTAAAACAAGTATGCAGGACAAATACCGTCAGATAAATAAATATATTGAAATTATAGATGGAATATTAAGAAATGCAAATTTAGATAAATCTATTAATGTTGTAGACATGGGTGCAGGAAAAGGTTATCTTACTTTTGCAATTTATGATTATTTGTTAAACACTTTAAAAATAGCACCAAATATTTTGGGTATTGAATTAAGAGAAGAACTTGTTAATGATTGTAATCTTATTGCGAAAAAGGCTGGATTTAATAATTTACAGTTCAAATCTGGTACAATCAAGGAAGTTGAATTAAATAAAGTCGATTTGTTAATTGCCCTTCATGCATGCGATACTGCAACTGATGATGCAATTTATCGTGGAATAAAATCAAATGCAAAAATAATTATTTGTGCACCTTGTTGTCACAAACAATTAAGAAAACAAATGAATCCTACTGATGAATTAAAATTAATTAGTCAATATGGAATATTAAAAGAACGCCAAGCCGAAATTATAACAGATGCAATACGTGCATTAATTCTTGAAGCTTATGGATACAAAACAAAAGTATTCGAATTTATCTCCACCGAACATACACCCAAAAATGTTTTAATAGTAGGAATAAAACAAAGTGAAAAGAAGATTCCAGATCAAGAAATTTTAAAGCAAATAGAGATCATTAAAAAAATTCATGGAGTTGAATTTCATTATCTCGAAAAACTGATAAGTTGAAAATAATAATAAACCTTTTTTGTTTTGGCGTAGTTGATTTCTAGTTTTGGCGTCCTCGCCAAAACAATCCAATTCCTTGGTTCATTCTAATTCCCATGGTTCGTGTCCTCACGAAACAAAACCAAATCGTCATGGCGGACTACGACCTGTAATCTAATACTAAACTGATTTACAAGCTAGTAAAATATATGGAGTCATGTTGAGGCTCTCGAAACATGTGTGAGGGGTTGTGGGCAAATCCTTCGAGAACCTCAGGATGACTGTGTTATGATTTTACAAATTGGTCTAAATATTATTTCATTTTGCTATAATTAGTAACTCCAAATCGTCATGGTGGACCACGATCCGCCATCTCATTGAGTACTCCCTCTTGGTTTTGGCGTCCTCGCCAAAACGAGACATCAATTCCCCTGTTTCGTGTCTTCACGAAACAAAACAAATCGTCAAGGTGGACTACGATCCTCCTCTTGTTTTGGCGTCCTCGCCAAAATATTTAATCAAAACAGTTAAAAAAATCTAATCTTTATAATCTATTCATTAATTTTCATGGCAATATGTCAATCTTTTTGTAATTTTGTCAGTTGTAATTTATGAAATTGTGAGTTATGGATATTCAGCAAGTTAAACAGAGATTTGGAATTATTGGCAATTCTGCCGGTCTTACTAGGGCAATTGATATTGCAATGCAAGTGGCAGCTACCGATTTATCTGTTTTAATTACAGGCGAAAGTGGAACAGGAAAGGAAATATTCCCTCAAATAATACATCAGTTTAGCCCACGCAAACATGGAGTTTATATTGCAGTAAATTGCGGTGCAATTCCAGAAGGGACAATTGATTCAGAGTTATTTGGTCACGAAAAGGGATCTTTTACAGGTGCTCACGAAAAACGAAAAGGTTATTTTGAAGTCGCTCATAATGGGACCATTTTTTTAGATGAGGTAGCAGAGTTACCCTTATCTACTCAGGTTCGTTTGCTTCGAGTTTTAGAAACAGGTGAATTTTTTAAAGTTGGAAGCTCTGAATCACAAAAAACAAATGTAAGAGTTGTTGCTGCTACAAATGTTGATGTACCAAGAGCAATACAGTCTGGTCGTTTTCGTGAAGATTTATATTACAGACTAAATACTGTTCCTATTTTTGTTCCTCCTTTACGAGATAGAACAGAAGATACACTTTTGTTATTCAGAAAATTCTCTAGCGATTTTGCCGAAAAATACCGCATGCCAACAATAAAGCTTAGTCCGGGTGCACAAATGGCTCTTACTAATTATGGCTGGCCTGGAAATGTTCGTCAGCTTAAAAATATTACCGAACAAGTTTCAATAATCGAACAAGAAAAGGAAATTACTGAAGAAACTCTGCAAAAATATTTGCCAGATGCATTTACTTCCAAATTACCAGCCATATTTTCAGGGGATATTGTTGATAATAAAACATTTAATTCTGAGCGTGAAATTTTATACCAAATTTTATTTGATATGAAAAAAGACATGAATGAATTAAAGCAATTGGTTAATGATATTATGCACGATAGAATTGGAAATGTTCAGATGAGGGAAAATGCTTATCCGTCAAACGTTAACGAGAATAAAGCTATAATAAATCAAAACCAGGAATCTACAATTCGCATTTCAAATGTAAATCACAAAAACATTCAGGATACTGAGATTTTTGAAGAAGAATCTTTTTCGTTGGGAGATAAAGAAAAAGAATTTATTATAAAAGCTTTAGAAAAATATCACGGAAAACGTAAATTAGCAGCTACAGAGCTTGGTATTTCAGAACGTACATTATATAGAAAAATTAAAGAATATAATCTTGGATAATAGCATGATAGGCAAACTTACTTTTATATTTACTTTTATTTTTTTAATTGGTTTTACTGGTTGCAGAATAAGTTATTCCTTTTCTGGAGCATCACTTTCTCCGGAAATGAAAACAATTAGCGTACAGTTTTTCCCAAATCAGGCACCGCTTTTTCAACCAACGCTTAGCACCGTTTTTACCGAAGCATTAAAAAACAGAATGACTTCGCAAACCAGTTTAGAATTAATAACCAGTTCTGCTGATCTTGATTTTCAAGGTGAAATAACAAATTACAGCACTACTCCAATGGCGATTCAAGGAAACGAAACTGCAGGCTTAAATCGTCTAACAATTGCTGTACGTGTAAAATTCACAAATCAGAAAAACCCAAAACTTAATTTTGATAAAACATTTTCGCAGTTTTCAGATTACGAAAGTACTAAAATGCTAAGTAGTGTAGAGGAGGATCTTATTCAGCAAATTGTTGAAAAACTTACCGAAGATGTTTTTAATGCAGCACTTACAAATTGGTAAACATGAATCTAGACTCATTTTACACATATCTGGAACAGCCGCAGACACTAAATGGTCAGTCGCTTGTGGAATTAAATGAGCTTGTTAATCGTTACCCATATTTTCAATCAGCACGTTTGCTTTATTTAAAAAACTTACATTTATTAAATGATTATCGCTACAACGAAGAATTAAGAACAGTTTCGGCCTATGCAGGTAATCGCAAAGTTTTATATGAATTAATTAATGAAGGTAAAACAAATTACACCGAAATACCAGAGATAAACAATGATACTGTAATTGAGGAGAATATTGACACGACAATTAATGTAGAAAAGATTATTGATAATAGTGATCAAAAAACTAATGTAGATGATGCAATTAATTTAGAACAAAATAATTTAATTCAAAATAGTGAAATAAAAGAAGAGATTAAAGAACCTATCGAATCTCTTAACATTATACCAGAAATAAAAGAAGATATTAAAGAAACAGAAAACTCTCAATTAATTCAGTTATCTAAAATATCCGAAATAAAAGGAGAAACTGAAACAAAAGTTGAAGAAAATAACATATCGCACAATATTTCAGAAAAAACAGAATTACCCGCCAATATAATTATTGAAGAAACATCAGAAGTTGAAAAAGTAATAGAAGTCTCAGTAGAAAAAGAAATAGTAATTGAAAATAACAAACAAGAAATTATTCTTCCTGTTGTTATTGCAGAGCCAAAGATTGAGAAAAAAGAAATAATAATAACCGAGCCGGCTAAGGAAAGTGTTGCTGATATGATACTAAAAAAAGTAGCAGCAATTCATACAGAAAGAGCAAAATTAAAAGAACAGCCAAAAGAACAAATTATAACTAAACCCATTGTTAATCAAGATAAACCAATAGTTTGTGAACAAAAATTATTAGATGAAATTATTGCAGAACATAAATCCAGGGTTAAAGAGGTAAAAGTTGAAAGTGAAATAACTATAGCCGAAGCGAAGCAATCCGAAGAAATTATTGTCGAAATAAAACCTGAAATAGAAGATGTAACCGCTGATAGTTTTATTGCTCTAACCGAGGAAGAAGATTTAACAAATTATAATGAAATTCAGGAAAATGAATATTTCAAAGAAGAAATTAAAGAAGTTGAACCAGTTTCATTTACAAGAAATTTTAAACATGTTATTATAGTTTCAGATGAAAAAGAAATTGCTTTGAAACCAATTTCCGAAGAAAAAATAATTAGCGAAACAAAAATTGAAGAAACTAAAAATATTGTATCAGATTATTTTTTAGTTGAAGATTCACCGATATTCCAACCTGCTTACGACATTAATTCATTACTCGAAAAAGAAATTATTAAAGAAACCGAAAAAACTGAAAGCCTTGAACAGATTTCAATGCCTTTTGAAAAATGGCTGGATTTTATTTCAATTGATTCAAAAAAAGTATCAAAATCAAAAACTCACCCCGATTTAATAGAGGCTTTTATTAAATCTGAGCCAAGGTTAAGCTTCAAAATAGCCTCAGAAACATCAAAATTTGAACAAAAAGAGCCATTAATTTCACATAACGAAATCGAGTTAGTGTCTGAATCATTGGCAGATATATATGCAAAGCAAGGGTTGTATGATAAAGCAATTAAAATGTATGAGAAATTAGCTTTGCAATATCCCGAAAAAAATATTTACTTTGCAAACCTTATTTTAAAAACTAAGAAACAAAATAGTAATCAATAAATCAACTTAATATGATTTACAATATAGTTATCGTTCTAATTTTTGTCGTTTGTGTTTTACTTATTCTTATCGTTTTAGTTCAAAACTCAAAGGGTGGCGGATTAACTTCCAGCTTTGCATCATCAGGTCAAATTATGGGTGTACGTCGTACAGCTGACTTTCTAGAAAAAGCCACATGGTACCTTGCTGGTGCACTTTTAGTGTTCTCGGTAGTGGCAAGTATGACAATTCCTCGCGAAACTGTAGACCCAAATAAATCTAAAATTGAAGATCAGGTAAATACAATGCCTGGTGCAAAAACAGATGTTCCAAATATGCCGGCAGCTGGAGCAGGGCAAAATCAACCAGTAAAATAATTTACAGTAATATATATAAATGTCAGTATGTCATACATGCTGACATTTTTTGTTTTTAATAGCCTACTAATTGTAAAATTGTCGCTTTCTTTGTCAAAATTTTTGATGGCATAAAATTAGAATAAGGCTGTCAGTTTATAAAAATAATTGTTTAACTAAATAAAATAAATCATGGCAAAAATCAAGATTAAACCTTTAGCCGACAGAGTTGTTATTGAAGCTCAACCCGCAGAAACAAAAACTGCCGGAGGTATTATAATTCCAGATACAGCACAGGAAAAACCTCAAAAAGGTAAAGTTATGGCTATTGGAACAGGAACTAAAGACGAAGAAATGAAATTAAAAGTTGGTGATGTTGTACTTTATGGAAAATATGCAGGTACAGAAATCACACTTGACAAAGATAAATATCTCATTATGAGACAATCAGACGTGTTGGCAGTTTTAGAAAAATAATTTAAAAACAAATAATAATTATGGCAGCGAAAGAAATTATATATAATATTGATGCTCGTGAAGCATTAAAAAGAGGTATCGATAAATTATCAAATGCAGTAAAAGTAACATTAGGACCAAAAGGTCGTAACGTAGTTATCGAAAAGAAATTTGGTGCACCACAAATCACAAAAGATGGTGTTACAGTTGCAAAAGAAATTGAATTAAAAGACACTTTTGAAAACATGGGCGCACAAATGGTACGCGAAGTGGCTTCAAAAACTGCCGATAATGCAGGTGATGGAACAACAACAGCAACTGTTTTAGCACAATCAATTATTTCTGTAGGTTTAAAAAATGTAACTGCAGGTGCAAATCCAATGGATTTGAAACGCGGTATAGACATAGCTGTTACAGCCGTAATTGCTAATTTAAAAAAGCAAACCCGCAAAGTAAACGATGACTATAATAAAATTGAGCAGGTTGCTAAAGTATCAGCAAATAATGATGCTACAATAGGAAAACTAATTGCTGAAGCAATGAAAAAAGTAACAACACAAGGTGTTATTACTGTTGAAGAAGCAAAAGGAACTGAAACTTATGTTGAAACAGTTCAGGGTATGCAATTCGACCGTGGATATATTTCTCCATATTTTGTTACAAATACCGAGAAAATGGAATGCGTAATGGAAAATCCGTACATTCTAATTCACGACAAGAAAATTTCTGCAATGAAAGATTTGCTTCCTATTTTAGAAGCAGCTGTTCAATCAAGTCGTCCTTTAGTTATAATTGCTGAAGATATCGACGGTGAAGCATTAGCTACTTTAGTAGTTAACAAACTTCGTGGTTCGTTAAGAGTAGTAGCTGTAAAAGCTCCAGGTTTTGGCGACAGAAGAAAAGAAATGTTAGAAGATCTTGCAGTTTTAACAGGCGGAACAGTTGTTACCGAAGAACGTGGTTTTAAATTAGAAACTACTACTTTAGAAATGCTTGGAAAAGCTAAAAACATTAGCATTGATAAAGAAAACACTACTATCGTTAGCGGTGGCGGTAAAGATTCTGATATTAAAGCTCGTGTTAAACAAATTAAAGCTCAGATCGAAAACACAACTTCTGATTATGATAAAGAAAAATTACAGGAACGTTTAGCAAAATTAAGCGGTGGAGTTGCAGTATTATATATTGGTGCAGCAACTGAAGTTGAAATGAAAGAGAAGAAAGACCGCGTTGATGATGCATTAAGTGCAACACGTGCAGCTGTTGAAGAAGGAATTATTCCTGGTGGTGGTATTGCTTTTATCAGAGCTATTAAAGATCTTGAAAAAGTAAAAGGCTCAAACGAAGACGAACAAACAGGTATCGAAATAGTAAAAAGAGCATTAGAAGAACCATTACGCCAAATCGTTGTTAATGCTGGCTTAGAAGGTTCAGTTATTGTGCATAAAGTTATGGATGGTAAAGGTGACTTCGGATTCAATGCTCAAACAGAAAAATACGAAAATCTTTTTGAAGCAGGTGTAATCGATCCAACTAAAGTTGCTCGTATTGCTCTAGAAAATGCAGCTTCTGTAGCAGGAATGTTCCTTACAACAGAATGTGTAATTGGTGAAATTAAAGAAGACAAACCAGCTATGCCACAAATGCCTGGAGGCGGTGGAATGGACGGAATGTATTAATACAAGTATAATGTTATATTTTAAAAAACCGCCTCAAAAGGGCGGTTTTTTTTGTTCATCAACTTAAATATAAAATAATAGGTCTTACAATTTTTTTTCAATTTGAAAGTTTATTATTCAAAATCATTAACAATTTGAAAAGACTATTTTTTATAATTGTAATTTTAACGATTATAGTTAAGTTGGTTAAATGCGAAACAGCCCTTTCTTTGTCGGGTAAAACACTTCGCTCTTTACAATGTAACAGACCCCATAATTTATTTCGTTTTACGCTAGCGTATCAAAAAGCTATTTCTGTAGAAATAGGAATTTCTCGTTTTAATTATAGTAAAATTTTAAAACATGGAAACAAATTTGACTATTATGGCTCTTTTGAAATAACACCTGCATTAGAACCAAAAAAAGAAACTAATATTATTGGATTAAAAGTTGGTTATGAATTTTACATGAGAAGACTAGTTCTAGCTATAGAACCAAAATATTTAACAGATGGCAATAATTATAATTTACTAATAACGCCTAAAGTAGGGTTAGATTTTGGTCGTTTTATCTTATTTTATGGTTATAATATCTCAGCAATTGGTGCCCAATTCTCAAGAGTTGGAAATAATCAATTCTCTGTAGTAATTCATTTTAGAAGTAAACTTTTCTTTTAATTAAAAACATTTATTACAAATATTCCCCCTTTGGCGCAAGTGTCAACTTTTGACAGAAACTACTGCTTCTACGTTATGTTATAAGATAATTCTAAATCGTAGTTTAAACTTTTATCACGACCAAAGGGAGTAAACTTCGATTAAATTTGATTCTTGTAATTTATTTTGTAATTTGCATAATATTACACCTTCTGTTTAATTAATTAGCATGAAAATAAATGGTAACATAAAATACATTTTTATAATACTGATTTTTTTATTCTCCTGTAAAACAACAGACCCAACACTTTCTCACACCTACGGAACAAAAAAGACAAAAAAAGCAAAAACAGTAAGGGTTCAAACTGGTAACGATAAAAATTGTCCAGGATTTAAGAAATGTAAATAAAGCATTAACCAATACTTTTAAAAAATCAGCAACAAATTATTTAAGCCGATTTACAAAACGGAATTTATATTGCAAATTAAAATTCAAAGGGGGATCGAAAAAAAGTAAACTTCTTATTTAAAAGTAAATCGATTTTTTAAAATAAATTTGCATATTAAAAATTCCTGCATATATTTGCACCAAGATTTAATAAATAATGAACAATCAATTACATCATCGTCATTTTAATACTGGCTATCAGGCGAGGTAGAAATGATATATGTAATTTAAAATATTTCAAAAACCCGTCTGAGTAAACAGACGGGTTTTTTGTTTTCTAAATCTCCCCATAGTTTATTCAGACACAAAAAAAGAAAAAATGAGTAAACTGAAAATTGCAATTCAAAAAAGCGGAAGGTTAAGCGAGAAATCACTCGAGCTTCTCAAAGAATGTGGTATAAAACTTTCTAACGGAGATAGGAAATTAAAATCTATTGCTAAAAATTTTCCAATTGAAATTTTGTTTCTCCGCGACGATGATATTCCACAGTATGTAGAGCAAGGAGTTTCTGATATCGGAATACTCGGAGAAAATGAGGTTTGGGAAAAAGATAAAAATGTAAATATTGTTGAAAAACTCGGTTTCGCTTCGTGCAAGCTTTCTTTGGCTATCCCAAAAGATGAAAATTATACAGGAGTATCATATTTCAATAATAAAAAGGTAGCCACTAGTTATCCGAAAATCCTGAAGAATTATTTTGATCAGAATAACATAAATGCCGAAATTGAAGAGATAGGTGGCAGCGTGGAAATAGCTCCTGGGATAGGTCTCGCAAATGCCATTTTTGACATTGTAAGTACTGGAAGTACTCTTCTTATGAATGGTCTTAAAGAAGTGGAACTCGTAACCAAAAGCGAGGCAGTTATGATTTCCAACAAGAATCTTAGTGAAAAAAAACAACAGATACTAAATAAACTTCTTTTTAGAATAAGAGCAGTAAGAAATTCATCAGAGAATAAATACATACTGTTGAATGCACCAAATTCAGCTATAAAACAAATTACTGCAATTCTTCCAGGCATGAAATCGCCCACTATTTTACCTTTAGCCGAGAACGGATGGAGCAGTTTACACTCTGTTGTTAAAGAAGATGAATTCTGGGATATTATCGATCAGCTGAAAGCTCTTGGAGCGCAGGGAATACTGGTTGTTCCTATAGAAAAAATGGTGTTATAATTTAATTCCAAACAATATGAAATATATATTAAATCCAGACAAAAAAGATTGGTTAAAATTAACTAAGCGGCCTGAAATTAAATTAGACAAACTATATAATATAGTAAATACTGTATTTGATGATATAAAAAAAAACGGAGACAATGCAGTAAAAAAATATACAAAAGAGTTTGATAATGCAAATTTGAGAACCCTATCTGTAAACAATATAGCTATAACAAATTCTACTAATAAACTTGCAAAAGAACTAAAAGCAGCAATACTACTTGCAAAAAATAATATAGAGAAATTTCACTCTTCGCAAATAGAAAAATCCAAAATTATTGAAACAACAAAAGGAGTAATCTGCTGGCGCGAAAACAGGGCCATTGAAAAAGTAGGAATCTATATTCCAGGCGGAACAGCTCCTTTATTTTCAACAGTTTTAATGTTAGCAATACCTGCAAAACTTGCGGGATGTAAAGAAATTATTCTATGCACTCCTCCAAATAAAAAAGGAGAAATTAATCCGGCTATCTTATACACAGCTAGCCTTGTAGGTGTAACTTCAATCTACAGTGTAGGTGGAATACAAGCTATTGCTGCCATGACTTTTGGCACACAAACTATTCCCAAAGTAGATAAAATTTTCGGTCCTGGAAACCAGTTTGTAACAGCAGCCAAACAAATGGCCCAGAATTTCGGTGTAGCCATAGACATGCCTGCAGGTCCAAGTGAAGTGCTTGTTGTTGCTGACAAAACATCCAACCCTGCATTTGTTGCTGCAGATTTGTTATCGCAGGCTGAGCATGGGGAAGATAGTCAAGTAATACTTTTATCAAACGATGAAAACGTAATTGAAAAAACATTAACCGAACTAAAAAAACAGGTAAAGCTTTTACCTCGTAGGGAAGTTGCTGAAAAAGCATTAAAAAACAGTCGCGCTTTTGTTTTAAAATCTTTAAAAGAATGCATTGAGTTTAGTAATCTTTATGCACCTGAACATTTGATTCTTGCAATTAAAAACTCCAAAGAACTTATTCCGTTAATTTCAAATGCAGGATCAGTTTTTCTTGGAAACTACAGTTGTGAAAGTGCAGGCGACTATGCCAGTGGAACAAATCACACACTTCCTACAAATGGTTACTCTAAAAACTATAGTGGAGTTTCTTTAGATAGTTTTGTTAAAAAGATTACTTTTCAAGAACTAACTAAAGAAGGAATAAAAAAAATAGGTCCTTCTATAGAATTAATGGCTGATGCAGAACAATTATTTGCTCATAAAAATGCTGTAACAATACGTTTAAAAACAATCTGATATGTTTTATTTAAATAAAATAGTACGAAGAAATATTCTGGCACTTAAGCCGTATTCAAGTGCAAGAGATGAGTTCTCAGGAAAAGAAGGAGTTTTTCTGGATGCAAACGAAAATCCATTTGGTATTCTTAATAGATATCCTGACCCACACCAAAAAGAACTTAAGAAAAAACTTAGTGAGGTAAAAGCGATACCTGTTGAAAATATTTTTATAGGAAATGGAAGCGATGAAGTAATAGATATTGTTTTCAGAACCTTTTGTAATCCGGGAAAAGATAAGGCACTAACTTTTTCACCTACATATGGGATGTATGAAGTTTCTGCTGGAATTAATGATGCGGAACTAATTACTATTTCATTAAATTCATCTTTCCAAATTGATTTTAATGATCTAGGAAAATACTTAAATGACGATAATTTAAAACTTATTTTTGTATGTTCTCCAAATAATCCTACAGCTAACAATATATCCAAAGTAGAGCAAATTCTCGAAAATTTTAAAGGAATTGTTATACTTGATGAAGCCTATAATGATTTTAGTTCCAATGGTTCTTTCCTTAAAAATCTTGAAAAATATCCGAACTTAATAATCTCACAAACATTCAGTAAAGCATGGGCACTTGCAGGTGCAAGGGTAGGGATTGCATATGCAAGCTCAGAAATTATTTCTTTATTTAATAAAGTAAAACCTCCATATAATGTAAGCGAACTAAACCAGAAGGCAGCAATTAATGCACTTATAAATATTGAAGAATTCGAAACTAAAAAAGCGCTAATTCTTAAACAAAAAAATATTTTAGAACAAGAACTAAAAAGCCTTGATATAATTAAAAAAATCTATCCTTCAGATGCAAATTTCTTTTTAGTTGAAACTTCTAATGCCGATAAGATTTATAATGAACTTGTAAAACAGAAAGTAATAACTAGAAATAGAAGTTCAATGGTAAAAAACTGTATCAGAATAACTGTTGGAACTCCAGAAGAAAACTGTAAATTAGTAAATGCATTAAAAAATATAACCTTATGAAAAAAGTTCTATTCATAGACAGAGATGGCACATTGGTTTTGGAACCTCCTTTTGATTTTCAGCTGGACAGTTTAGAAAAACTAGAGTTTTACCCTGGTGTTTTTCAATATCTGTCAAGGATTGCAAAAGAACTAGATTACATATTAGTTATGGTTACAAATCAAGATGGACTAGGAACTTCATCATTTCCTGAAGATACATTTTGGCCAACTCAAAATAAAATAATTAATTCATTTAAAAATGAAGGTATAGTTTTTTCAGAAATTCTTATCGATAGATCCTTCCCAAAAGATAACTTACCTACACGCAAACCAGGAACTGCATTGCTTACACAATACATAAAAGGTAATTATGATTTATCTAACTCATTTGTTATAGGTGATCGACTAACTGACGTTCAACTTGCAAAAAATTTGGGTTGTAAAGCAATTTTTATTAGTAATGACAAATGCGAAGACTCTATATTATCAACAACAAACTGGGCTGATATATATAAAATGCTCAAAGCAGAACCCCGAAAAGCAAAAGTGACAAGAAAAACTTCCGAAACTGATATTGAAATTGAACTAAACCTCGACGGTACGGGCATTAGCTCCATCTCAACAGGGCTAGGATTTTTTGATCACATGCTGGAACAAATTGCAAAACATGGCAATATAGATCTTAATATTAAAGTAACTGGAGATCTTCAAATTGACGAACACCATACTATTGAAGATGTTGGCATTGCTCTTGGGGAAGCTTTTAATATTTCTCTTGGAAGTAAAAAAGGAATTGAAAGATATGGTTTTCTTTTACCTATGGACGATTGTTTAGCTCAGATTGCAATCGATTTTGGAGGCAGACCATGGCTTGTTTGGGATGCCGATTTTAAACGCGAAAAAATTGGTGAAATGCCAACAGAAATGTTTTTACATTTTTTTAAATCATTCAGCGATAATGCAAAATGTAATTTAAATATTAAAGCCGAGGGAGAAAATGAACACCATAAAATTGAAGCTATATTTAAAGCCTTTGCTAAAGCAATAAAGATGGCTGTGAGTAAAACAAATAATTATTCAATTCCTACAACAAAGGGCACCTTATGATAGCAATTTTAAAATATAATGCGGGCAACATAAAATCAGTAGAGAATGCTGTGAAACGATTAGGTTTCAAATGTGTTGTTACCGATAACGAAAATGAAATAAGAAATGCCGAGAAAGTTATAATTCCGGGAGTGGGCGAAGCAGGTTCTGCTATGAATTATCTCAAAAAGTATAACCTAGACACACTGATAAAATCATTAATTCAGCCGGTACTGGGTATTTGCCTTGGTCAACAATTAATGTGCTCATTTACAGAAGAAGGAAATACTGAATGTCTTAGAATTTTCGAAACACAAGTAAAGAAATTTCCTCCTAAGGAACTTGTTCCACACATGGGTTGGAACAATTTACAAAATATAAAAGGAAATTTGTTCAAAAACATTAACGAAAATGATAATCTATATTTTGTGCATAGTTATTATTGCGAAATATCAGAAAACACAACTGCTACCTGCGATTATATTCTACCATTTAGTGCATCAATGCAAAAAAATAATTTTTATGCAACTCAGTTTCATCCCGAGAAATCATCTTTAATTGGCGAACAAATTTTAAAAAACTTTTTATCTTTATGAGAATAATTCCTGCTATAGATATAATTAACGGCAAATGTGTTAGACTTACCAAGGGCAATTACAATACTCAAATAATTTATAATGAGGACCCCTTGGAAGTAGCAAAAGAATTTGAAGATAATGGTATAAAATTTTTACACCTTGTTGATCTAGATGGAGCTAAATCAAAGCACATTGTTAATTTTAAAATACTGAACCTGATAACATTGTATACAAATCTGAAGGTGGATTTTGGTGGTGGTTTAAAAAGCAATATTGACCTGCAGATTGCTTTTGAGAACGGTGCTTCACAAATTACAGGTGGAAGTATAGCTGCATCGAATCCTGCTCTTTTTCTTGAATGGCTTAAAGTTTATGGTGCAGAAAAAATAATTCTGGGTGCAGATTGCTATAACCGGAAAATAGCTACTCATGGCTGGCAAAAAAGCTCAGAACTGGATGTACTGGAGTATATTTCTGAATATGAAAACAAAGGAATTAAATATGTTATTTGTACAGATATTTCTAAAGATGGAATGTTACTAGGGGCATCGGTGGATTTGTACGACGAAATTAAACGGGAAACAAATATAAACCTTATTGCAAGCGGTGGAGTTTCATCAATCAGTGATTTGATAAAATTAAAAGAAACAGGTTGCGAAGGTGCCATTATAGGTAAAGCTATTTATGAAAAGAGAATTAGTTTAAAAGAATTACGTGAATTATGTTAAAAAAACGAATCATCCCTTGCCTAGATATTAAGGACGGTCGAACTGTGAAAGGAATAAATTTTATTGATATCCGTGATGCTGGAGATCCGGTTGAACTTGGAAAAAAATATGCACTTGAAGGGGCCGATGAACTGGTGTTTTTAGATATAACGGCTACAATTGAAAAACGCAAAACACTTTCCTTACTTGTTGAAAAGATTTCCCGCGAAATTAATATTCCCTTTACCGTTGGTGGTGGAATAAATTCACTCGAAGATATTTCTGTTATTATAAAAGCCGGTGCCGATAAGGTAAGTATAAATTCTTCTGCTGTAAAACGACCAGAGCTAATTTCAGAAATCGCCAACCAGTATGGAAGTCAGTGTGTGGTGGTAGCAGTGGACACAAAATTCGAAAGCAACGAGTGGATGGTGTATGTGAGCGGAGGTAAGATTCCAACAACAATACGCACCATGGATTGGGTAAGAAAAGTAGAAAAATTAGGAGCAGGAGAAATTCTTCTTACCTCAATGAACAACGATGGCACTAAAAACGGCTTTGCTATTGATATTACAATGGAAGTGAGCAGTGCATTAAATATTCCTGTGATTGCTTCAGGTGGTGCCGGAACAAAAGAACATTTTAAAGAAGTGTTTGAGCAGACTAAAGCAAGCGGAGCACTAGCCGCCAGTATTTTTCACTATGGCGAAATTCCAATAACAGAATTAAAAAACTATTTAAAAACTCAAAAAATACTCGTACGATGACAATCGATTTTACAAAAAACAACGGCCTTGTGCCTGTTATTATTCAAGACTATCTTAATCTCCAGGTTTTAATGCTTGGTTATATGAATGAAGAAGCATTTCAGAAAACACAAAAGGAATTAAAAGTTACTTTTTTTAGTCGCAGTAAAAACCGTTTGTGGACCAAAGGCGAAACCTCCGGCAATTTTCTTCTGGTAAAAGATATGAAAATTGATTGTGACAACGATACATTGCTTATTAAAGTCCAGCCTATTGGCCCGACCTGTCATAAAGGAACAACTTCCTGTTTTGATGAAGAAACATCAAAAGGTTTTTTATATGTGCTACAGCAGACCATTGAACAGCGTATAGAAGATAACGACGAAAATTCGTATACCAACAAATTATTTAAACGCGGCATTAACAAAGTAGCTCAGAAAGTAGGAGAAGAAGCCATAGAACTGGTTATTGAAGCGAAAGACAATAACGAAGAACTATTTAAAAACGAAGCAGCTGATTTACTATATCATTTCTTAATTTTATTAAGATCTAAAAATACTATGCTCGAAGATGTTGAGGGAATTTTAAAGAAAAGAGCAGAAAGTTCAAAAAGATAAAAGATTCTTTTTTATTTAGTATTTTTGAATCATTTTAAACAAAATTTAATACAGTCAATGTTTTTAATAGATAAACCCTACGTTTCCGACTTTTTAATAAAGACTTTAAAAGACAATAATTTTCCAGTAATCTCTACCCAAAATGCAAGAGAATTAATGCCAGAGGAAGCATTGAACTGGATTTCAGAAGAAGAAGCAATTGCAATTATTAACAATGTACCAAATACTTCTCTTTATTTAAATTCTGAAAATGGTACTGCATGGATTTACAATAACCTTGGTTCATCTGCTAAAGCAAAACATAGCAGTATTTTTAAAGACAAATTCAGATTCAGAGAATTATTAAAAGATTCTTTTCCTGATTTATTTTATAAGGTTGTTACAATTGAAGAAATTCAAAAATTAAGCCTGTATGGTATTCACTTCCCATTTGTTATAAAGCCATCAGTGGGATTTTTCAGCATTGGGGTTTATACTATACACAATTTACAAGAATGGGAAATTACAAAAAAAGAACTGAAATATGAAAATCTGCAAACAATTTACCCGAAAGAAGTATTAAACACATCTTCCTTTATTATTGAAGGTTATATAAAGGGTGAAGAATATGCTGTAGATTGTTATTTCAACAATATTGGAGAAGTTGTAATTTTAAATATTCTTCATCACAAGTTTTCATCAAGTTCTGACATCAACGATAGGGTTTATACCACTTCTAAAGAAATTATATTAAACTACAAACAATTGATTGAGGAGTTTTTGCAAACAATAAGCAATAAAACAGGTTTAAGAAATTTTCCGGCTCACGTAGAATTAAGAATTGATGACACCGGCCGTATCTGTCCTATTGAGGTAAACCCTTTACGTTTTGGTGGAATATGCAGCACAGGCGACTTAACATGGCATGCATACGGAATTAATTCATATGAATATTTTATGCTAAATAAAAACCCTGATTGGGAAAATATTTTTGCAACCAGAAACAATAAAAAGTATAGTAACATTGTACTAAATAATAATTCCGGATTTGCCCCATCAGAGATCAAACATTTCGATTATGATCTTTTGACAAAAGAATTTGAAAATATTTTAGAATTAAGAAAAATGGATATTATCAAATATGGAGTATTTGGATTTATTTTCACCGAAACAAGCCCTGAAAATGAAGAAGAACTTAATAATATTCTGATTTCAGATTTAAAGAAATATATTACAGTTTAATAAATTTTGCAGCTTGTCGGGATTTATAATCCCGACGTTATTAATTGAGGATTTATAATCCTCACTATTATCTACTCCATGGTTTATGGTATCTACAGCTACTAGGGATTATCTGTGTAATCTGTGGCATAAAACAAAAACGTTAATCAAGTAACCGAGCCTAGAGAATACTTATTATTAAAATAATTAAAAAGTATTTATTGTGGTAATTACCTCATAAATCTTATTTTTGTATACCAAAGAAATAAAAAATGCAACACAAATTAACAAATTCATTTTCAGTAAAGATTATATTAAGTAATCTGATTTTGATAACGCTTTTTGCCTCTTGTATCCACAAAAAAGCAGAGCAAAAAGAGGAGCAAATTAGTATTATTGGTTCTGAAATAGCAAATGTAACCGATACTCTTAACTCAATTCAAGGAAATATTTCATTAAATCAGATTGCAACAAATCCAAATTCCGTTATACTCACCGGTCTTCCAGAACATAGATTAGTTACGGTTTACAAGTCAAAGAAAAATGGAGAACCCCGATCTGTAACTGAACGTTATTCAAGTTACTCAAGTTATTCGTATAATGATTATGACGACGAAAACGAAGAACAGGAGCATTACATGCCCGGCATCGATATTCTTTACGGATATAATCTTTTAAATATTGCACATTACGATTTAAAAACCGAAAAACTTAATTTTTTGTTTAATAGCCCATCATTAATTAAAACATTATATTACCCATGTTTTACACAGGATTCGTTGAATAAAAAACCTATAAATCGCAATTATTTTTTAGTTTCAGTTTATGATGAAGATACTAATAAAGATACACTCATAAACAAAAAAGATCTTAGAAGATTTTACTGTTTTGATGCAACTTGCACAGTAAAAACACAACTAATACCTGCAAATTATTCTGTAACAGAGTCACAATACGATTCTCAAAATGACGTAATGTATGTTTTTGCTAAATTGGATCTCAATAATAATGGAACTATTGATAAAAAAGAGCCTATCCATATCTTTTGGATTAACATAGCTGCTCCAGCCGTTGCTAAGCGTTTGTATTAGTTTTTATTGAAGTATTTTATCTACAACAATATGCTCAACATTACATAATCTTAAATAGAATTCATCTTATTTCCATTATTTATTCTGATTATAATAAAGCACACATGAAAACAATAATAATATTTGCTACATTTTGCATTCTGGCAACTACAGCTATGGGACAAATAGTGAACCCTGGTTACGACTCTACTTTAGCGAAAACACTAGGAGCAGACGAATACGGAATGAAATGGTAAGTATTTGTGATACTGAAAACAGGTAGTAATAATATTGAAGATAAAGTTAAACGCGACAGCCTGTTTGCCGGTCATATGGCTAACATAAATCGTTTAGCTGATATGGGGAAATTAATAATTGCCAGCCCGTTTGGAAAAAACGATAAAACATATCGAGGATTATTTATTCTAAATGTTAAAACAACTGATGAAGCAAATGAACTACTCCAAACAGATCCTGCAATAAAAGCAAAAGTTTTTGATGTTGAATTATATAACTGGTATGGTTCGGCAGCTATTCCGGAATATTTAAAATTCCACGATAAAATCGAATAGGTAAAAATCAAATAATCGGGGATTTCGGATTTTTATCATGCTAAATAACATGTATTGATATATTTTTATATCTTTGTAATAAATATATTATACCCATAGTTAACGTATTGTGAAATCGTATAATGTTGTAGAACATAAATAAAAAACAAAAATATGCTACATAAAAGATTTATATTAAGTGTTGTTTTCTTTTTTGGCTTTGGGCTAATAGGAATACATGCACAAGAAATTCATCAAACCATTTCTACTTCAGGCGGAGAAGATTCGGGTATAGGTGGTTCAATAAGTTATTCGGTTGGTCAGATTGTATACACTACTAATACTGGCACAAATGGTTCGGAGTCGCAAGGGGTTCAACAACCTTATGAGATTTCAGTTGTAACCGGGCTTGAAGAATCGGCAGGAATAAATCTAACTCTTTCGGCTTTTCCAAACCCAACAACAAATGTTCTACAATTAAAAATCGAGAATTATAGCAAAGAAAATATGTCTTATCAAATTTACGACATAAATGGAAAACTTTTAGAAACAAAAAAAATTGATAGTAACATAACAAACATTGTGATGGGCAATTTTGTATCATCTAATTATTTTCTTAAAATAAACAATAACAACGAACTAGTAAAAACTTTTAAAATAACCAAAAACTAATAACAAATGAAAAAACTATTTTCAATTATAGTCGCAATTTTAATATTTGCAACTATTTTCCTGCCACAGCAGGCAAGTGCTCAAACACCTCAAAAATTTAGTTATCAGGCAGTTATGCGAAATGTTAGTAATGCGTTAGTTACAAATACTGTTGTTGGCATGAAAGTTAGTATTTTACAAGGTTCTTCAACAGGAACTCTGGTTTATTCTGAAATAAAAGCACCAACAACTAATGCTAATGGTCTTGCAACAATTTCTATTGGTGATGAAATTGGATTTGATACAATTAACTGGGCAAATGGTCCTTATTTTATTAAAACAGAAACTGACCCTCTCGGTGGAACAAATTACACAATTACCGGAACAAGCCAATTGTTGAGCGTTCCATATGCATTACATGCCAAAACTGCTGAAAGTATTACAGGTACTATTATTGAAAAAGAAGGAGTAGGATTAGGTGAAATAACATCTGCAAATTTTAGAATACAACCTATATCACCATCATTAATGTATAGAGGAAAACTTTACGATAACAATGGTCAACCTTTAAATGGTGTTTATGCAATTACAGTTCGTTTGCATAATGCAGAAATTGGTGGAACTTTGATTTGGCAAAATGTATGGTCTGTTCCTGTTGCTAATGGAATTTTTAATATTGATATTACTTCGGCTAGTACTAGTTTGTATGGTATTTTTGAATTCAACCCTCAATTATTTTATGAATTTTCAATAAGTTCTGATCCAGCAATGACACCACGAAAGAAATTCGAAACAGTACCGAATGCAATTACCTCAAATTATGTTGAATGGGTTAATGTTGGTGGCGCTCCAACCTTTTCACAAGTTGCAACAAGTGGCGATTATAACGATTTAATTAATACACCTGTTGGCACAACACCTGGTCAAATGCTATATTGGAATGGAACAGCATGGGTATATATTACTTCTGGTTTAAACGGACAAATATTAAAATATAAAAATGGAATACCAACATGGTCAGATGGTAGCATTAATGATTTAAATGTTGGTGATAGTTATCAAGGTGGAATAATTGCATATTTTTTACAACCTGGCGATCCTGGTTACGATTCTAACATCCGTCACGGTATTATTGCTGCAACAAGCGATCAATCTGATTCAGAATGGGGTTGTTTTGGAACGGCAATATCTGGGGCAGGAGGAATAATACTAGGAACGGGAAATCAAAATACTATTGATATTGTGGCTGGTTGTTCGACGGTCGGAATTGCTGCTGAAATTTGCGCTAACTTAACCATTGGAAGTTATAGTGATTGGTATTTACCAAGTAGTGATGAATTAAATAAATTATTTCTTAATAAAAATGTGATTGGAGGTTTTTATGTTGGAGCCTTCAACTTCTATTGGAGTTCTACTGAATCTGGATCTACTGATGCAATAGTTCAGGATTATAACACTGGCGGTCAAACTAACAGGACTAAGTCTAATCCAACTCGTTTTCGTGCAATTCGCTCTTTTTAACATTATTCAAATATAATATTTAAAAGGTTGATATGGATTTATTCCTTATCAACCTTTATTTTTTCAGACATATAGTTATTTTATATTTTTAAATATTTCCAACTTGCTATCCAGAATCATTTCTGAAGAAAAAGGCTCTTTGTTAATAATTGGAGCAGATAATCCTTTGTCAAATGTTATATCACCAGTAAAAACTCTCGCTTCGTCCCATAGATTTTTACAAATAAACGAATTTAAAGTCTGTGCTCCACCTTCAATAATTACCGACTGAATATTTCGATTATAAAGCTCGTTTAAAATGCCTTCGACAAGATTATCGTTAAAAGAAATTACTAAAGTTTCAATATTTTTTTCAGAGTTCTTTTCATTAAATTTTTCACTAATTATGATTGTTGGAGCTTTATCATTAAACACTTTAAGATTTTTAGGTAAACAATTGTTCTTGTCAATAACAATACGCAGTGGATTTTTACCAGTCCACGACCTGACGGTTAATTCCGGGTTATCATTAATTGCAGTATTGCTTCCAATTAAAATTGCCTGTTCTTCCGACCTCCATTTATGAACTAAAGTTCTGCAGGTTTCATTTGTAATCCATGTTATTTTGGAACTGTCATCTGTTCTTTCAACATCAATAAAACCATCTTTTGTCTGTGCCCACTTTAAAATAATGTATGGCCGCTGCTTTTTAAAAAAAGTAAAAAATCTGCGATTTACAAATTCATATTCCTTCTTTAAAACTCCTGTTTGAACATTAACACCTGCATTTTTTAAAATTTCTATCCCTTTACCTGCAACTTTTGGAAAAGGATCTTGTGAAGCAATTACCACTCGTGGAATACCACTTTTTACTATTAAATCAGCGCAAGGAGGAGTTTTTCCAAAATGAGAACAAGGCTCAAGCGTTACATATAGAGTAGAGTTGTTAAGTAATTCTTTGTTCTTGATAGAGTTAATTGCATTTACTTCAGCATGCGCCTCACCAAATTGCTGATGAAATCCTTCGCCAATTATTTTTTCTTTATGAATAATTACACATCCAACCAATGGATTTGGAGCAGTGTGCCCTAAACCCATTTCTGCAAGTTCAATGCAACGTAGCATAAATTTTTGGTCGATGATCATGCTTAATTTTTTATCTTTGCTCTATGTCTGAAACTATAAATTCATACTTTAATCAACTAGTAAACAAGTTAAAAACAATTTATTCGGATAACGAATCTGAAAGTATTGCTTTTATGGTAGTTGAACATGTGCTAAATTACTCAAAATTCAGATATTCAGAAAATCGTTCGCAACCTTTTCCCAAAACAAAAAAAGGAAAATGGAAAACTTTAGAAATAAGGTTATTAAATTCAGAACCCATACAATATATTATAGGTGAAGCAGATTTTTTTGGTTTAAAATTCAAGGTTAATAATAATGTACTAATTCCAAGACAGGAAACAGAAGAATTAGTGCAATTAATTTTATCTGAAAATAATTCTGAAAAAATAAAATTACTCGATATTGGTACAGGTAGTGGTTGTATTCCTGTTTCCTTAAAAAAGAAAAGAAATAACTGGGATATTTATGCAACTGATATTTCAAATAATGTGCTTAAAATTGCGACAGAAAATGCGACAGAAAATAATGCAGAAATAACATTTTTACAAGATGATATTTGTAATTCAGTAGCGTTTAATTCAGATAATAAATTTGATGTTATTGTAAGCAATCCACCGTATATTCCGATAATGGAGATTGATAAAATGCACCGTAATGTTAAAGATTTCGAGCCACATTTAGCACTTTTTTCTCCGGATGATAATCCTTTAATTTTTTATCAACATATTGCAGAATTTTCGCAAATACATTTAAATAAAAACGGAACTTTATATGTAGAAATTCATGAAAAGTTTGCAAATGAAGTGTCAAGATTATTTAAAAACAAAGAACTTAAAAACATAAATATTATTAATGATATAAACGAAAAAGCAAGAATTGTAAAAGCAAACTACTAACAGTCCCCTGAGCGGAGTCGAAGGGTCTACTGGTATTCTAAAAACAAAATATTAATTTGACCAACTACGAATTCTATATTAACCGTGTAATGTACTGGTGCAGCCGTCGCGAAATGTGCTGTAGTGAGGTTAAACTACGTTTGCAAAAAGCTGAGGTTGACGAAACGTCTATTAAAAAAATTCTCGCTAAACTTATTGAAGAGAATTTTATAAACGAAGAACGATTTGTTAAAGCATTTATTCACGACAAACTAGAATATCAAAAATGGGGTCTGGCTAAAATTAAAAATGCATTATATTTTAAAAATATTCCAAAAGAATTAATCGCTGAAGGCATTTCTGGAGTTGACAAAGAAGCCTATATTGCAAAACTTACAGAAATTGCATTGCATAAATTAAAATTTATTAAAGCCGAAAACGATTTTTTACGTGATCAGAAACTGTTACGTTTTTTAGCATCTAAAGGCGTTTCGGCAGATGATGCGTTTAAAATTATAAATATTATTAAAGCTAAAAAGTAAAATATTTGCATAGAATTGCAACCCAAATATTTTTTTCTTGTCTTTAGTTTTGAAATTAAATCCTGAAAAGGAATAGTGCAGGAAGATATTCATAAAAAATTAGTTGAAAGGTGTATCCGCGGAGAACGGAAAGCACAGT